>CAJPOH010000123.1 GCA_905372205.1 uncultured Treponema sp. | reverse complement strand
TGTTCAAAAAATGGTTCAAAGAATACTACGGAAATAGTAAAAACAGAAGAGGAGCGTCAGGCAGAGGCTCAGGCTCTGCTTATGGAACAAAGTGTTATGGCACTTAACTGGATGCAACAATCTGGGGAATACCGTGCACTTGCATATCAGGCTTTTAATCTAGCACAAATGACATTCGATTTTGCAAAAGTTGTTGATGGTAAAAAAAAGGCTGTCATTGTAGATCTTGACGAAACAATGATAGACAATAGTGCAGAAGGAGCTAATCGCGTGTTTACTAAGAAAGGCTATAGCAAAGAAGGCTGGTCTCTATGGTGCAGTGAAGAAAGAGCAAAGGCTATTCCTGGTGCAATTGATTTTGCAAACTATGTAATAGCACAAGGCGGAAAAATATTTTATGTTTCCAATCGTAGTAAAAATGAATATCAACACACAGTCAATAATCTACAAAAGTTAGGCTTCCCTGCTGTAGATGAAACTTCAGTATTTTTGAAAGACAAAGAGTCACAGAAAACTTCTCGTTTTGAAGAAGCAGAAAAACAAGGATGTACTGTTGTTCTTTTCATAGGCGACAACCTTGACGACTTCGATTTTACCGGCGAAACTTACCATCAATTAAATAATACTCGCCGTGAAGTTGTAGACAAAAATAAAAGTGCATTCGGAATAAAATACATCTTGCTACCTAACCCCATTTACGGAAATTGGGAAGGCGGATTATGCAACAATTATTTTAAATCAACTCCAGAACAAAAACTTAAAATAAGACGTGATAATTTAATAAAAGACTAATTTGTATTTTTCTCATTATAGTTATGTATTGTGTTGGTTTTTTATAATTTCACTATAATAGTTTTGCACGATGATCTTCAAAAAGATTTCTTTCCTTATTATGAGGAAAGAATATGGGGGGGGGTGCAAACTTTATTGTACATTACTGAGATAAGTTCCTTGTGCTATAAGACGAGTTCCTTTTGCTCTCTTTTCTCATTTGCAACGCTTTTCCTTTAGTGTTATACTATTTCTATGCAAGAAATAAGAAACATGCCTATAGGCATTCAAGATTTTCCTTCAATGATAGAAGGAAACTATGTTTATGTTGATAAGACTCATTTTATTCCTAGTTTAGAAAAGCTAGGAAGAGCTTATTTCCTAGCTCGACCTCGTCGGTTTGGCAAAAGTTTATTTATTTCAACATTGCAAACCTACTTTGAAGGAAGGAAAGAACTCTTTAAGGGGCTTGCCATCGAGAAGTTTAAGGCGGAGACTGGCAGTGAATGGCAAAGCTACCCTGTGCTCAAGCTAGATTTGAATGCTAAGAAATATACTAAAGAGGAAGACCTTATAACAATCTTAAATGACCATATAAACAAATGGAAACGCACTTATGAAATCGAATTTGATTATAAAGATCCAGACTCTGCTTTTGCTTACATCATTCAATATTTATACGAAAAGTTTAACCAAAGAGTGGTTATTTTAATCGACGAATACGACAAACCTCTCATTGCAACACTAGAAAATGAAAAATTGCAAGAAGAATATAGAGCTACGTTAAAGGCTTTTTATAGTGTGATTAAAAGTTTAAATGGGTGCATTCATTTAAGTTTTCTCACAGGTGTTACCAAGTTTAGCAAGGTGAGTATCTTCTCAGACTTGAACAATCTTTATGATATTAGCTTTGACAGGGAGTATTCGAGTCTTTGTGGCATAACAGAAGAAGAATTGCTAAGTAACTTTGCAGAAGAAGTGCAAGCTCTAGCACATGAATACAATAAAACATACGATGAAATGGTGGATGTTTTGCGAGCCAGATACGACGGTTATCGTTTCAGTGAAAAAGAAGAGAGAATATATAATCCATTTAGCCTATTCAATGTGTTTGCTAAAAATAAGCTAGGCGACTATTGGTTTGCAACAGGGACGCCTACATTTTTGGTTCGATTGTTAGAACAAAGATATTTTGATATTCAAGACCTCGAAGGGAACATTCAAATTACTGCTGATGACATAAATGAATATAGGATAGGTCAGGAAAACTTAATCTCCCTTCTTTTTCAAACGGGGTATCTGACTGTAAAAGATTACAGGGAAGAAGGGCTAAGTTACGTTGGGCGGTATACTTTGGGTTATCCTAACGATGAAGTAAAATATGCAATGGTTAAAAGGTTAATGAAGATATACATAGACGCTACCACTTCTTTTAATACGGACTTTAAAGTGGATAAGTTTGAAGTTGCTATGAGAAAAGGGGACATAGAGCGAGTACTCACGCTCATAAAAGCATTGATGGCAAGCATTCCTTATGACTCTTTGCCAGAAGATAAGCTATTTTTGCGAGAACAGAACTATCAAACCATGATCTATCTTATCTTTCGTCTTATGGGGGAATATGTGAGAACTGAAGTACATAGCTCTGTGGGAAGAAGTGATGTGGAAGTGGAAACGGCGGACAGCATTTATATCTTTGAGTTCAAAGTGGGAGGAGAGCCTAAAGATGCAATAGCTCAAATCAAAGAGATGGGTTATGCAGATAAGCATAAAGCAAGCAACAAAAACATCTTTCTCATCGGAGCTACCATTAGCAGAAACAAACGAAGCTTGAGCAAGTGGCAGATTGAGAAGGTTTTGTCCTAGCGGACGCTGGGGTTCTTAGAGGCAACCACACTCGCTCGAGTGGGCATGTCCGATCCGAACGAATCGCACTCCCTGATCCGAGCGAGACGCGACCATCGTCCCGAGCGAGACGCAACCCTCGATACGCCCGAATCGAACCTCTCGATACGCTCGTATCGAAACCCTTAGATAAAGCGACTCGAGACCCTCGAGCAGTGTTGCTCGACCCACTCGAGCAGAAGCACTCGAAACCTTCGAGCAGGGAACACAGTCTTCCCCGAACAGGGAAGGCAGTGTTCCCCGCTCGGAAGAGACATCTTATCCCGAGCGAAGTGAATGCCTCACTTAAAGAGAACGCCCCAGCAACCGATGGGGTTCAAATCTACATACCTTGAAAAATATAAAGTGTAATAAAGTATTAGCAACAACGACGGGGGTTACTAGGGGGTTGCCCCCTAGTTGACGTTTGGAAAGGGCGGGGGATCGTAAGGGGCGAGGGGAAAACCTTTGCTTCAAACAAAGGTGTCCCCTCCCCCTTACATAATACGCCTTCATAAATGGCAATTTATTGCAAAGCAAATAAAAAGGGTCTTAGGGGCGTCAAAAGTCGGCGTTGCCGACGTTTTGTTGAGAATATTAGCTTTAAGCTAATATTCTCAAATAGGAATTTGTATTGCCCCTAAACAACACTCAACCTCTTGTTTGCAACTCCCCTCATTCTATGCTATGATGAGGCTATGCAAAAGATAAGAAACATGCCTGTTGGCGTCCAAAGTTTTGAAATTATGAGGACTTCTCCATATATATATGTAGATAAAACTCACTTCATTCCTAAGTTGGAGATTGTAGGACGAGCACACTTTCTCACACGTCCTCGTCGTTTTGGCAAAAGCCTTTTTATTTCAACATTGCAAGCCTATTTTGAAGGCAGAAAAGAACTCTTTAAGGGGCTTGCCATCGAGAAGTTCAAGGCGGAGGCTGGCAGTGAATGGCAAAGCTACCCTGTACTCAAGCTGGATTTGAATGCTAAAAGATATGCTAAAGAAGAAGACCTTATAACAATCTTAAATGACCATATAAATGAATGGAAACAAAAGTACAATATTCAGTTTGAAGCGATAGCTCCAGATAGTGCATTTACAAAGATTATTAGGCTTCTATATGAAAAGTTTAATCAAAGAGTGGTCATTTTAATCGACGAATACGATAAACCTCTCATTGCAACGCTAGAAAATGAAGAACTACACGAACAATACCGCTCCACGCTCAAGGCTTTTTATAGCGTGATAAAAAGCTCAAATGATTATATTCATCTAAGCTTTCTTACGGGAGTAACAAAATTCAGCAAGGTAAGCATCTTCTCAGACTTAAACAATCTTTATGATATTAGCTTTGACAGGGAGTATTCGAGTCTTTGTGGCATAACAGAAGAAGAGTTGTTGACTAACTTTGCAGAAGAAGTGCAATCTCTAGCAAGCACTTACAATAAAACGTACGATGAGATGATAAACATCCTACGGCAAAGATACGACGGCTATCGTTTCAGTGAAAAGGAGGAACGAATATACAATCCATTTAGCCTATTCAATGTGTTTGCGAAAAATAAGCTAGGCGATTATTGGTTTGAAAGTGGAACACCTACCTTCATGGTTCATCTGTTTGAGCAAAAGATTTTTGCACTTCCTGACCTAGAGAGAAACATAAACTTGAGTATGAGAGATATGAACGAATATAGGCTCAGCTATGTCAATCTAGTGCCTCTCTTGTTTCAAGCTGGGTATCTGACAATCAAAGATTATAAGCGGGAGGAAGACACATATATTCTAGGCTATCCAAATGATGAGGTTAAATACGCCTTTCTTTATAATTTGATGGCAGTTTATACGGACGGCAAGAGCTTGTCTCAGGGGGAGTTTAGAATAGGGCTTTTTAAGGAAGCTATGCAAAGAGG
>CAJPOH010000122.1 GCA_905372205.1 uncultured Treponema sp. | reverse complement strand
CTTTAACATAGGTAGCATGGGGAACTTCATCTT
Organism: uncultured Treponema sp.; assembly: GCA_905372205.1. GTDB lineage: Bacteria > Spirochaetota > Spirochaetia > Treponematales > Treponemataceae > Treponema_B. Next base: position 4,616 of record CAJPOH010000122.1, on the reverse strand, counting down.
TTGTGTTTAATATAATCTGCTCCCTAATTATCTCTTCAATTCTAAAAGAAACATCTTGATCTGTATAAAACTCAGGTGGATATAAAAGGGGAGATTTAGGTAAGTTTGCCAATAGAGTTTTAAGAAGCTTATCTATACCATCCCCTGTTTTTGCTGAAATATCAAAAAGAGTTGGCTCTCCAACTTTTAACAAAGAAACATCAGTAGATAATTTTGCGAAATACTTTTGTAGACTGACAAATGAAAGAGACCTATTTGCATTTTTATCATCTATTTTATTAAATGCAACAACTATAGGTTTTGAAACATTTTGCAGTATTTTAATAATTGCTTCTTCTTCATTACCAAAACTCCTCGTAACATCAATAAGATACAAGATAATATCAGCATCATTCAAAGATTGCACTGCTATTTCTTGTAATTTCAGGTTAAAGCCATTAGTAGAAATATTATAACCAGGAGTATCAATAAAGATTACTTGCCCTTGTGCTAGAGTAACGATACCTCTAATAGCACTAAGTGTTGTTTGGGGCATTTTTGAAACAATAGAAACTTTTCCCCCAGCTACACGATTCAGAAACGTAGACTTTCCCGATGAAGGTCGCCCTATAATAGAAACAACACCACAATGTTTTTCTTCCATAAGTTTTTAAGCACAAGACGGACACGCGTCACAAGGTTTCATGGTAACTTTGTCTTGCACATACCCCAACACCTTTGTAGGACATTCCTCAATACATTTGCCACAAGATGTGCATAGAGAGTAATCAACCACAGGAATACCATCAGTTACCTTTATAGCTTTCGTTTCGCACACTCTTTCACATTTCATGCACTTAATGCAACCACGTTTGCAATTTTTCATAATAACTGACTTCTTAGGATTTCTGCATGAACAAAGAGCAATAGCCCCTACTTTTTCACTTCCAATTGTTGCTAAAATATGTTGTGGACATGCTGACACGCAAATTCCACAACCAGTACACTTTTCGATATCAACAAACGGCAAGCCATCTTCTCTTACATGTATCGCATCAAAAGGACATGCATGCTCACAGTCGCCAAAACCAATGCAACCCCAGTCACAATTTTTTGTGCCATTAATAGCCACCTTTGCAGCCATACAAGTGCGAACACCAACATATCCTGACTTGTTTTCACAAACATCATGACTTCCTTGACACAAAAGCACTGCAATCTTTTTTGAAGCGTCTGCAGAAACGCCCATAATCTCCCCGATTTTTTTTGCTACAGGAGAAGACCCAACAGGGCAACCATTAGTCTTAGCTTCTCCTTTTGCAACTGCACTTGCAAAGCCATCACAACCTGGATAGCCACAGGCTCCACAATTAGCACCGGGTAAAACACTACGAATCAATGCAACCTTTGGATCTACAGCTACATAAAAAACTCGCTTGAAAGTTCCTAACAGAATCCCCAACAAAAAGGAAATAGATAAAGAAACAGCCAATGTCAAAATTATATTCATCATTTCATACCCCTTATGAAAACGAAAGTGAAAACTTTTGCACACTCTTATCCCTTTCATTCTCTTATGAAATTTAGATTATTCAAAAATCATCAACTTATATTGACACTCCTGAAATGTTTGTTTTAGCAACAAACATTTCCTCACCTTTTTTATTCCTAGAAAAGAAGTTAATACAAGCACTTGCAATATATATGGAAGAATATGTACCCGAAAGCATACCAACAATTAAACACATAGCAAAATCTTTCATGCTACCTTCAGTAAAAATATAAAGGGAAAAAGCTGCCACCATTGTTGTCAATGTTGTAATAATAGTTCGCCCCAAAACTTCACTCAAAGAAATATCCAAAATATCAGTGCAAATATTTTTAGGGTGCAAGGTTATATTCTCTCTTATTCTATCATATATAACCACAGTATCGTTTATTGAATAACCAATAATAGTTAAAACCGCAGCAATACTGATAGAATTAAATTCCATCTGAGTCCATACAATGAAAGCAAAAATTGCTAAAGTGTCATGTAGCAACGCCAAAATACCACCCAAAGCAAAATCCCATCTAAATCTAAACATTGCATAAATAAAAATAAGAATCAATGCACCAAGCACTAACTTCACAGCCTGACGTGCTAAGGAAGTTGAAAACATAGAACCTACAAAGTCAGTACTCATTACGACTATATTATCCTCACCAAATTCCTTATTTAGTGCATCAGTAATGAGTCTATGTAATTCAACACTTGCATTTTCATTTTTACCATCATCAGCAATACGAATCTGGAAAACTCGATCAATTGCTTTTCCAACTTGTTGAACTGAAGCTGAAGGAAGTTCTGAAAGAGCATGACGAACTGTGTCCGTTTGAACAACCTCAGCATTAGAAGGCAAATAATGAAACTTAAAAGGATTGTTCGAAAGACGTGGCAAAATTTGCGAATCAATAAACAAATTCACAAACGGAGTAGAAGAATCAACATTAACCAAGTTGATTTTAATCCCTTCAAAATCCTTTAACTTTTCAACAAACTCGCCAACAGTAGCATAATCTTTATACATAAAGCTCATTGCCTCGCTATCCTCATCTACAGCAGTAGAAGTGATATCAAGACCTTTTGAACTCAAAGAAATATTAACAGTTTTAGCACCATCATAGGTTAATGTGAATGCAGTTGGAGCGATACGAATCTTTTCTATAAAACCAGCTTGGAAATCAAGACCAAAGTTTATTCCTTTATAGAAAAGACCCATAATGGAAAAAATCATCAAAAGCACACTTAAAATAATACAAGGTATAAAAAGTTTACTAAATTTAATTACAGATTTCATTATGCTAACTTCCTCCAACTAATTCCTATTGTCTTTCTTCCCAAAGTTTCAGTTCCAAAGTCAAAAATAAGACGAGAAACAAAAAGGGCAGTAAACACAGAAGAAATAACACCAATAGATAAGCTATAAGCAAAACCCTTTATAGGTCCTGTTCCAAGTATAGACAAGAACAAAGCTGCAATAAAGGTTGTTATATTTGAGTCCATAATTGCCCAAAATGCCCTATCAAAACCTGCATCAATGGCAGCCTTTCTACCCTTTCCTAGACGTAACTCTTCCTTAATTCTTTCAAAAATAACTACGTTTGCGTCAACAGCCATACCTATAGTCAAAATCATACCTGCAATGCTCGGTAAAGTGAGAGTTAAATTGAAAGCAGATAAAATACTAAACATAATATATAAGTTCAATATTTGAGCAATACAAGCATTGATTCCCGCCTCTCTGTAATACAAAATCATAAAAATCAAAACACCAAGCAATCCCCACAAAAGTGCTGTCTTTCCCTGTGCAATAGCCTCTTCTCCAAGATTAGCACCTATAACTTGTTGATTTTCTAATTGTAGCGGAACACTAAGCCAAGCAGTACGCAAAATAGTCTTTAGATTTTCTGCTTCTTGTGTTGAAAAACCTGAAATACTTCCACGTCCTCCCAAAATGGGTTCCCTAATTGTTGGAGCTTCCTTAATCTTATTATCAGAAACTATAGCAAGTCTCTTTTTCTCGTTTGCAGTGGTTAAGTCTCCAAAGATTTTAGCACCTTCGCTATCAAGTGTAAAAATAACTATGGGTTTAGAAGTAGCATCGGTAGAAGTATCCACACTCACTAAATATTTTCCCTCAAGACCAGCTTCCTTTTTCACAACCAAAAAAGGTTCTTTCGTATCCCTTTGATCAATTCCATACTCATCTTTATGATACACCCCCATAACCACAGTGTCTTCAGGAATTATAGAAGGGTCTAAAAGATTATATTCAGTATCAAAAGTTTTACCTGGATTATTCCTATAATACTCCTTAAACTTTTCCGTTGCTTCGTCATCAACTATATGGAAAGCTAAAATACCTCGCCCCATAATAATTGAGTTCATTCTATCAGCATCCGCGGCACCTGGCATTTCAATGTATATCCTATCTTCCCCCTGTTGCCTTATAACAGGTTCAGAAAGACCAAATTTATCAATTCTGCTTGTTAGCGTTTCCATAGCCAGCTTCATTGCATCATCTTTCGAATTTGCTTGTCCACCTTCTTTTACAGAAACAGCGTCCAGATCAGCCTTTATAATTATACTCATGCCACCTGATAAGTCCAATCCCAGCTTTACAGCATTAGTCTGGTAATCTTTAGTACTAAGAATGCTATCCCTATATCTTTTTTCCATTATTGGATGCAAAATTGGAACAATATCTTCCTTTTTCTTAACAGGAAAACTTTTCACAACTTCTCTATATGTCCATTCCGTAGGAATTTCCATTTTCAAGAAACGTCTATTACTTTTTGCTTTGTCAACAATTGGCTTAAATTTTTCATCCACCTTTTCATTTGGTGTAGAGAGAGCTGCTTCTATTAGCTTATCAACATCAGTTCGTGCCATATTCTCAGCATAATCTCTAATCTTTTCCCTAGATGCCAAAGCTAGGGCTTTCTCTTCTTTACCTGTCCAAAAATACCAACGCAACGTCGGATACAAGAACACAAAACACAAGCCCAAAACAAGCAGAATCAAAATGAATCTAGCTCTTTTTCTCATATATTCTACCTCTACTCAAAGAAATTATGATTTATCATTTTTATTT
>CAJPOH010000121.1 GCA_905372205.1 uncultured Treponema sp. | reverse complement strand
ATTATAAGGTTTATTTTGCCCCCATTTTGTTTTTAATAGATTTTTTAAACTTGCCTTCTTCTATAATTGCCAATACTTCTCCAAGCCTCCATAAGTTAATAAGCATAAGCTAAGGAGGCACTGATTAATTCGAAAGCGAATTAATCGCATGTCTCCTATGAATCCTTAACCTTTCTCTTCGAGCTTTTCAAGTCGATAAGTTGCCATCCAACCATAACTTATGGCAACTTGAGAAAGTGAGGGCTACCGCCAGCGTAGCTACTAGGCTAACGCTGGTTAAATGCTCCGCCTAGTAGCGTCGCTGGCAGTAGCCTAGCTTTAATCAGCGTTTCCCTAACACTTATATTGTAGAGTGAAGAATACCAGAGTGTCAACATAACAATTGGAGTTTTTAAAGATAAAGATTGAATATGCTTTTATATTTTGCAAATGTAAATTTGGAGTTTTTGATATGTCTATCAACTGCTGTCTTTAACTTTATGAAATATAATGCTACCATAGACTAAGCTAATGTTAGCTCGTGGAGGTGAATTAATATGTATGACGTTGTAGTATTGGGAGCAGGACCTGGAGGTTATATTGCAGCAATTAAAGCAGGAAGACAAGGTTTTAAGACAGCTCTTATAGAACAAGATAGTCTAGGTGGCACTTGTTTGAATAGGGGTTGTATTCCTACAAAGCATTTTTTGCATGTTGCAGAAATCTTTCATAGCTTTTCAAAAAATGACGCAGGGCTTACAGCTCAAAATATAAAATATGATATAGCAACAATGTATGAAAAGAAAAATGCTGTAGTTAGCAAGCTTATTGCAGGAATAGAAAAACTATTAGAAAATGCAAATGTAGAAGTCTTTAAGGGCAAAGGCATCATAAAATCGAAGAATACTATATCAGTTGGCGAAAAAGAACTTGAATTTAAAAATTTAATTATTGCAACGGGGTCGTCTGTTTTTAAGCCACCAATAGAGGGAATAGAGAATGCTTACACTTCAGATGATATTCTTTCTTCTGAGCCTATCGATTTCAATAGTGTGATAATCATAGGTGGTGGTGTTATTGGTGTTGAATTTGCAACAGTTTATGCAAAACTTGGCAAAGAAGTAACAATTATTGAGCTTGAAAAAACAATTCTTCCCCCCTTTGACAGAGACATTGCAATGCAACAAGCCTTATGCTTAAAAAAGCTAGGTGTTAAGATTATCAACGGAGCAAAGGTTACCAGCATAAGAAAAACAGGTTGCACGTATGAGCTAAAAGAAAAAGAAGAAAACATAGAAGCAGATGCAGTTATTGTTTCAATTGGAAGAATTCCTAACGTAGAAGGACAAGGTTTTGAAAATCTAGGAATTGAATTTGATAGACGAGGTATAATCACAGATGAATACTTAAAAACAAATGTTGAAAATGTCTTTGCAATCGGAGATGTTGTGAAAGGTAATGTGATGCTAGCTCACAATGCAGAAAATCAGGCTTGTTTAGTTGTAGAAAATCTAAATAGCAAAACAAAAAGGCAAAAACTTAACATAATTCCTTCATGTGTTTATTCAACTCCAGAAATTGCAAGTGTTGGACTCTCAGAAAAAGAGGCAGAAGTAAAAAATATTTCTGTTAAAATTGGCAAAGTACCGATGGGAGCAAATGGGAAATCTTTGCTTTCTGGTAGTGAAACAGGTTTTATTAAAGTTCTTTTTGACGAGAATGATAGACTTGTAGGTTGCCAGATGATGAATCTTACAGCCACTGATATGATAGGAGCAATAGGAACTCTTGTTACCAACAAAACAAAGCGTGAAGATATTCTTCATTCAATGTATCCTCACCCAACTATTGTGGAAGCATTTTTCCAAGCAGTAGAAGATGTTGAAAAAGCTGCCACTTGCATGATCTACAAAAAATAATCCAGCAGGTATCTTGAAAAGGTCAACAAAGTACGTTTCAAGATACCCAAAATGGCACCAAACCAAAACGCAAAACAAAAGAGAATAACAAACGCATCAAGTTTAGGTAATAAAAGCTTTGAGAAAATATTGATCAACTCAAATCATTTGAAAAGTAAGAAAGTGTTATTTTGCTGAGATTTCTTTTCGTGTTTCAACAATCTTAGAAACCAAACCGTATGAACGAGCTTCTTCAGCATTAAGCCAATAATCTCGTTCTGTATCTTGAAAGATTTGTTCTATCTTCTTTCCTGTTTCATTTGCAATCAATGAATTGATTCGAGATTTTATTCGCTCAATTTCCTTTGCATGAATTTCTAAGTCTGTCGCAACACCCTTCATTTCAGAAAGAGGCTGATGAATTAGGTATTGACTATTGGGGAGAGCAAAACGATTACTTTTTTTTGCTGCAAGCAAAATTATAGAGGCAGCACTGGCTACAAGCCCCATTCCAATTGTCTTAACAGGAGCTTTGATAAACCTGATCATGTCAAAAATCGCAAAACCTGAATAAACATTACCACCAGGAGAATCTATATAGACATATATAGATTTTGTTGCAGAAGCAGCTTCTAAAACAAGAAGCCGAGTGATGGTCTTTTCTGCAAGTTCCTCTGTTACCTCGCCTGAAATTATAATCTGTCTTGTTTCTGCAAATTTTTTCATTAACGCATCAGAATGATGGTCTTTCTTTTTGTTCTCGTTTGCTTTCTCTTCGTTAAGATAATACATTCCTAAGAAGCCCCTTATTATGATTTTGATTTGTATTAAAAGATAAAATAGCGGCAATAGGGCTTGAACCTATGACCTAACGGATATGAGCCGTGTGCTCTGCCAACTGAGCTATGCCGCCATCGTGATGTGCTATGTTAAACAAAAAAAAGATGACTGTCAATACACTTATTTATAACAATAATTTATCGGTAAATTGTAAAAAATATTACCACTCTTTTTTTCAAAAAAAGGATATCTAAACCGGAAAATCACTATAATGAAATGGCTCTTGACTAACATCTCTTTTTATTAGATTCTCGCCAAGAACCTTATCTTTTATCCTTCCTTAATGAAAGTCAACCTTACCATCTCTTTTGAATTTAGCGGAAAATTTAAACTAAAGCTATTTTTTTCATTATTTAGATTGATAGGGTATACCCAGTTGATTTTGCGAAGTCTAGCTATCTTTGCTCCTTTGAACACAGCTTGTAATTTAAACATCCAACCGCCAGAAAATTCATCTTTTGAATATGAATAAGTGCCAAGTCCTTCTTGAACTATTTCTTCTCCACTTTCGTTAATTGACGTAACTTTGACCGAACATTTATTCTTTTCGCTGAAATTGATTTCGTAATAGTCTTCAAAATCACCTGAAGAAACTGTGCCTGTCCATATTCCTGTAAAGTAGTTGGGTATAGGCATTTTAAGTACACATTCAGACGCAAAAGCGGGTAGTTTTTGCTCATATTCATTCCAATAATTAAGCTTCATTTTAGCAGAATGTAAGATTGTACCTTTTTCCACATCAATCATACGAGCCGTAATGTATAAGGGGCGTCCAAGGGCTGCAACAGAGCCAACTATAATACAATCAGCTCCAACTATTTGCCCGAGCTTTTTAGCTGTCTTAATATCCACAAACGGGCTTGATTGAAACGCATATTCCGCCATTATTTTGTCAAGCTTTTTTCGCTCCACCACCGTAACATCGCATTGCTTTACAAGTTCGTGAATGAGTAAGTCACTCATCATTGCAATATTGCCTTCAAAGTTTTTATCATCGCAGTCAAAATCAAAAACCGCAACTGTTTGGGGAAAAGCCTCAGTGCTAAACAAAATAAAAAGAATGCTTAAAAAAGTGTGTAAAAAATATTTTTTCATTGTATATTCCTCCTAAAGAATAATATCATATAAAAAAGCTCTAAAATGCTCTGACAGCACGGACGGAGTTAGTCCAATTGACTTGATAATTACTTATGCCTATCCATACTTCTGTGCTAAATCTAATGTTTTCTGAAGATGTCCAGTAATCACTTGTTGATTCGGCATTAAGCCGGGCTAATTGCGTAACCATCATTAGTATGGCTTCTTCAGTATTGGGGAGAAACCATTCTCCTGCTTTTGAAGTTTCGGTTTTATATTGAGTACATCGGTATGCAGCACAATTCTCAACCGTTGGGGTGGAAGAACTATTAGTCATTCTATTCACTATTTTATAAGTATTACTTTTACCATAACCTAAACTATCTTGGAGATTAGATGTAAATTCTCCCCAATAACTTTTACCCAAATTTGTTTTTGACATTTCCAAATAATGACACCGCGTAACATCACCGTTTCCGTTGTATACGTCAAAGCCCTCAGGTGAAACATAGAAAACAATGCCACCACCTTCCCCTCCATCACCTATCTTATATTTCATAGAAAAAGCCCCTGCTTTGTTGCTCAATTTTTTACATATCGCAGGAAGTTTTTCCAGTAAACTGTCTATATCTCCTACTTTTTCCGTATAAGAAGCTAAGATAGTAGTGGTGTTTACATCAATTACTTTAATTGTTATGACGATTCGTTTTCTAAATTTTAAAAGCTGACCCACTATCACGTGGTTTGCATTCAATGCCTTTCCTAATTGTGCCACTTTATCAGCATTTGACCAATCAGAAGATTGAAACTTAAGCTGTTCCCTTATTTTATCAAAACTATTGATAGTGTATAATAAAG
>CAJPOH010000120.1 GCA_905372205.1 uncultured Treponema sp. | reverse complement strand
TTTCTTTTCCCTTTATATTTATTATACCATTGTGACTATTTGGCACTTTATAAGAAACTCCTAATTCTTTTAATGCACTAATAACTGGTCCTAATGGGCGTTTTTTGATCGACTCATCTCCTATAATTGAAAAATGAGCAGGTAAACTAGAAACTAACATACTTAAAACATAAAGAAGGGTGCCAGAGTTCCCGACGTTTAAGGTGATTTCTTTTTGCTTTTTAACATAGTTTTTCACTCCTTCTTCTGGTGGAAAAACATGAACATAGCATTGTTTTTTCTCTAATTTAATACAAGATGTTCCCAATGCTTTTAGGCATTGATAACAAGAAAGAATATCATGACTATCCAGCACATTTACAATTACACCTCCTTCTTCTGCTAGAGAAGCTAATAATAGAAGTCTAATTGAATGACTTTTAGATGGAGGAGCCCAACATATAGGAAACTTTTTGCTAGGTCTATTTAAGTCCTTCAAAGAAGAACCAAACACTTTTAAGTTCATTTTAGCTCCTTGCAATCTTTTCTAATTCAATAAGTCTATTTGAATTTAGGGTAGAAATAGCTTTTAATTCTTGTAATACAGAAATAGCTTTTTCTTTTTTATTTATACTCAAAAAAAGATTTACTAAATCAAATAATAATTCTTCATTTTTTCCATATTCATTTAACGCTTGCATCAAAGAGGCTTCACTTCGCTCATAATCTCCCATCTCTTTGGCAATTATGCTTATTAAGCGATATGCTTCAACGCTAGGGGAAATATCTAAAGCCTTAACAGCGTAACTTTGTGCTTCATTCAAATATCCTAACATTTGAGAGTTAATTGCAGAGTCCAACAACAAGTTATTGTTGTTAGAAGTAAGTTTTATTGCTTTTTCATACCAAGTATGAGCTTTTTCAAGTTCATTTACTTGATGCAATTCATTTGCAAATAAATAATAGGCTTCAGCTTTATTTTGTTCTACAGCTATATCTAAAGGTATATCAGTTTTTTCATTCTGTATGTTAGTTTTTTCTTGTTTCTCACTTGCACATCCAAAAAGAGTATAGCAATAGTTTAATTCACCTTTCATTATTTTAATATGAATGTAGTTCCCAAATACACTAATTTCACTTGGTAAGCATTCTCTTGCTTTTGTAATGTATAACAAAGCTTTATCCACTTCATTTTTATCAATCATTAGCATTGCATATAAATTATAAGCCCAGCCATTTTTCTCATCTAATCTTATAGCTTCCTTTATGTAACTTTCACAATCTTTTTTGCCTAAATAAAGGCTTTCGGCATATCTAAAGCAATAAAGTGATTCGTCAGGTTTTAGTATATGAGCTTTCTCAAAAGCAAATATTGCACCTTCATCTTTTTTCATCTGTAAAATTAAAGCATACAAATACCAAACATCAGCATCCTTTGAATCAGTGGTGATAAGGAGTTTGAGATATCTAGTTGCATCATCATATTTTTCAATTGCATAGTAAAATTTTGCACTTATAGTCCAATATCTCTTGTCATCTTTTGCAATACGTTCCAAAGCATTAAGAGCTTGTCCCATATCAACGTATTGTTTTGTTTTAAGAAAAGCATTAGAAGCTTCGATATACGAAACAATGGCTTTTTCGATATTACCATCACTTTCGTATTCCCTTCCTGCATTAAATGCAAATAAACCTTGATCTTGAGAGAGTCTAAAAGCCTTGTTATAAAAAATAGCCGCATCATAATGAGAGCCTATGTAGTGCAAATAGTGAGCTTTAATATTGCATAAAGTGCTAGAAGATTCAAACTCACTTTCTTGAAAAGTGTCCAGAATACTTTTTAATTTTTCATATTGATCGCTGTAATAATAAAGATTGAGTAGTTGAATACGAGCTTCTTTGTGAGAAGGAGATAACTCAAGAGCTTTAAGGAAATACTGTTCTCCCTTTTCGATTAGCCTAGCAGTAAAATATATTTTTCCTGCCAATAGTGCATCTTCTACTTCTAACCCTGTTTTTTCAATGTTTTTTATTTCATTTATAGCAGCTACTGTGTTTTCAATACTGTAATAACTAGTTGCAAGATGTCTTCTTGCTTCTTTTTTTATATTTTGTTCATTGTTTACTTCATCATATTTATTTTGAACATCTATTATATGAGAATTAATGCTAATGTTTTTTAGCAAAAACTTAACATTTGATGTTTGATTGTAGTTTTGCCCAGCAAATGCAATTTTACCACTTGCATTAATTGTGTCATCTTCAACACTTGCTACCCAGCAATCGTTTATTAAACAAGTAATAGAAGAATCAAAAGAAATTATGCTTATCTTAAATTCATCGCCTATTTCTTCTATTGTCTTTGTCCATGGAATGAGAGTTTTTGGTGTGTTATTGATGATGAGGTCTATTCGTATGAAACCTGCATCAGAAACCAAAATTGAATAAAAAGCTTTCTCAATATTTCTAAAAATCCAGCCTACACTAAATGAGCCTGCCATAGCTTCATTATTACTTTGTTTTTTGCTTTTAATATTCACAATACAAATCTTAGCTTCTAATATAAAATCTTTATATCTATAAAATTTATTTTGAACCCACGCATATAGGTTTTTTCTCTCTAATTCTAAAACAAAGCTATAAGTTTCTTTATCAAAAAAAGCTCTGTAACCATCACCATCTTCTTCTTCAAATCTTGCATTAGAAAATGGTTGAACAAAGCTATTGCAAATCCATTTTTCTTCAGGCGTTGCATCATAATCTATTATGATTGTTTCCTTTTTATTTTTAGAAGTGAATAATTTTTTGAGCATTGAAATAAACTTAATAAGCATTTGTTTGACAACATTCATAAGAATAACCAGCCTACTAAAAAGAAGATATTTAAGCAATTTGCAATAAAGTGCTGCCATGTTACTATACACAATATAAAATGTTTCATAAAGACAGGTTGCGATGCGTAGATATTTTATTATATTTTTTTATTCCATCATTAGTACTTTTACTTTTGCACATCCTCACATGCACTTTACCAGTGCTATAGAATTTGTTTTTAATGGAAAAAGCTTAAAAGGAGCATTTGTTGAATGGACATTTGATCGCTATTTTAGTGCAGATATTATTTCAGGTTATGACTTAAATCATGATGGCATTTTTAATAAAAGTGAAACACAAGATGTTTGGGAGAATGCTTTTAGCTACACCGAAAACTATTATTATTTTTGTTTTATAAGACAAGGAAATAGAAGAACATCACCAGATAAAGTTTCTTCCTTTTCCGTTAAACAAAAAAATGGAATTATAAGCTATCGTTTTTATGTAGATCTCTCGAACTTTAAAGAAAAAGAGTTGTATTTTGCTGTCTATGACTACACTTTTTTTTGTGACATAACATATCGCAAAAATGATGGAGTAACCTTCTCGCATAATTCTCCATCACTAAAACCATCATATCAAATATTAGAAAATAAAGATTATCCTGTCTACTACAATCCAATTGGTCCAATTGATGACACTCGCATTTATTATAAATGGAAACCTGGTCTTGAAACCTATTATCCAAAAGAAATAGCAATAAAGTATTGATATGAAACATAAGTTATTATTCATCTTGTTTATCTTATTCACTACATCTCTCTTTGCAAATCCTTTCACAGGAAACAAAAACTCTCCATCGCCTGTAAGGCAAACAAAACCTAACACGCAAATTGTAGAAACTCAAAGATTTTTACACCAAAAATTAGCAGACTACATAAATGAATGGAGTCAAAATAGCTCTTACAAAGGACTTTCTATCATTTTGTTTTTTTCTTTTCTCTATGGCATTATACATGCAATAGGGCCAGGGCACAGAAAGACTGTAATTTTTTCTTTTTATATAACAAGAAAAGCCCACGTTTTAGAACCCCTTTGGGTCTCTTTTGTTTTAGCTTTTAGTCACGGTGGTGTTGCCTTACTTTTAGCTTTTATATTCAAAGGCGTTGCAGGTGCAATGAGTGTCAACACAAATGATGCCTCCATATACCTAGAAGGATTTTCATTTATTCTACTCATTTTTTTGTCTTTTTTTTCAATCTTGCATGTAATCTTTGAACACATTGGAAAGCACAAACATAATGGACAAACATCAGAAAACTTAAAACTTAGTGCAGTATTGTTTAGTGGACTATATCCTTGCCCTGCAGCTTTATTAGTTTTAATTCTTACCTTCGCATTAAATATTGTAACACTGGGAGTGTTAGCTGTTTTTACCATGTCATTAGGTATGTGCATTCCCATCATAGCTTCAGGCTATCTTGCTTGGTTAGGACGCAAAAGCTTATTTAATAAGCTAAAAAATAAAAAGCTAGCTAGTTATATCAGCATTGCTTTAGAGCTTATAGGTTATGTGTTTTTGTTTTGTTTTTCTCTTTACACTGTAATGCCTTTTGTTTTAAGCTTAATCTAGTAGACTTAATGAAACCTTTGCCTAACTGTAAGTAGCAAATGAATCAAAAATTTCTCAGGACACTACGCTGGCAATCAATATCTTTAATCAGCGTTTCCCTAACAAAATATAAAGAAGAATACATTAGAGGATGTAAAAACAGTACATTAGCTAATGTTATGATTGTACATTAGCTAATGTTATGATTGTACATTAGCTAATGTACTGACCCCATTCTGTACAGCATTGGGTGTGCAAAC
>CAJPOH010000119.1 GCA_905372205.1 uncultured Treponema sp. | reverse complement strand
GTATTGTATTGTATTGTATTGACGGCATTCTCATCTTGCAAAAATAGAGATTTTAAGGACTACATCGAGCAAGGTTTTTCAAAACCAATAGTAGAGGATGTAAGCTTTAGTAAGTCAAACATAGGAGATGGAAACAAACTTTATGTTCCTTCAGAAGAAGACATAGATGTGCAGTTTACCATCAAAAATAGGTATGCAAAAGAGCTAACAGGTAGCTTGCAGTTTGACGAAGCAAAAAAAGCTTTGTTTAGCAAAGAACCATTCATAAAAGACCTTACTCCAACAAAGATGATTGTAGCTTTCAATTTTAAGGAAGATGCAGAACCTAAAGCTGTAAACTCATTTTTAGGTGAGTTAGTTGAAGTAACTGCCAGTATCTTTGAGAAAAAAACAGGTAGATACCTATCTTCTCAAAAAGTCAAGTTAGGTTGTAACACTCCACCTCTTCCAATAAAAGACTCCGACATTCAATATGATGAAATCAATGATAAATTTATTGTTACCTTGCCTCAAGAAATAAGAAAGCACAAAGACTTAAAAGAAGTAAGATTCACGCTCTCTGATTCTTTAGGCAAGGTTGCTAGAGAGGCAAAGGTAGTCTCTATTGCTTTGGCAAGCGAGCAGGGGCAAGCATACACATTAGAGATAAAAGGCTCAGAAAACTGGCAACTAAATCCGCCTGTGGGGCAACGACGACTAAAAGCTATTGTCTATGACAAGGCAGGCTTAAAGAGTGGCGAAAAAGAAGGAAAACCGACAAGATTATTTAATGCCATCACGCTTGATCCTCCAATTCAATCTGTCGTATGTAGTGAACTTAAAACGGGCGTCCCTGTTCCTAAGATAAGAGAACTTGAAGAGTTTGCTAACGGTGATGGGTGGAAAAATGATGACACTTATAGGGTAACATATAGTTGTACAGGTTTTACCTACTATGAACAGGGAGGTAGGGGTTATCTCAAAAATGAAAATGTCGCTATAGGTTCTTATACTGTCACTGTTACACTCGAGCAGGGTGGCAACCCTGCCAACAATCGTTCTACAACTTATACTATAAGAGTAGTTGGAGATAACACGACAGATATTGAGAAAGGTGCGATCACAGTAGAGGACATTACCGACACTTATAATAACGTAGCAGAACAACGTTTAACATTTCCGCCTAATTCAATTAGTTTTACTACCCCCAGTAGTGACACTGAAGTGGGAATGCTAAAAATTCCTTATACAGGTAGTGAAACAAGATTAAAAGTGTATATCAAAGCAATTTCTGAAAAATGCGAGGGAGAAGATGTTGGTGGCAGTGGCACCAAGTGGTCTCCTCAGCACGAAAAAACTTATGAGATAACTATACCAGAAGCTAGTTCTAGTATAGAACACATTAGATTTAAGATTACCGCACCTGATAGGCTTACTAGCAAAAACTATGACATAAAGTTTACTCGAGGAGAATCTGTAAAAGTAACACTTGAGTTTAAAAACAAGCCAACATTGGGGGGAACTGAAACTATAGCTACTGGAAAAGTATTGTGGGAGGCGTATAACAAAAAAGCAGAAATAGGATATAAGCCTGGTGCTGAGACGAACAATAATACGGAAATAACTGTAAGAGAAGGTGATGATGTAAAGTTTACAATAACTCCTATTGAAGGTAAAGGAGTTAAGGTGAAAGAATGTAGGTCTACCATAGACGCTCATAATACATCAGCTCCTCCCAATACATCTTCTGCAGTTCCTACTGGCTGTGAGGGGCTGGTTCTTAATGCTAGTGAGGGCTTTACGCTAACCGTACTCCTACGCCCTGAAGCATTTATAAAATGGAAAAATCATCAAACTTCTAATTCTGGCTATACGGGGAGAAAAATAAGCTATACACCTCCAGATGGTACTACCACTAATGTTAACCTTAGTGGAGAAGACCTAGGTCGTGCTGTGAAAAATGAAACATCTGCAACCTTTGAGCTTGTGGGCTTTAGTGCTGAAACTCATTTTGTAGAAAAATGGATTGTTAAGCATGCAGGTGTTACAGATGATGTTAAGAGTGATGTTGCAGGTAAGTATGAGCTTGGAGAAAACAACAGCACTTTGAAAATAGTTAAAGTGGAAGGCGAGTATGAAGTTGAAGTCATAGTAAAGAAATTCTGCAAGGTGGTGGTTGAGATAGGTAAATATGATAGTAGTAATTTTGAAACTTTTACAGGGCATAAATATCAAATAACGGCAACAAATACAGGAACTTCCTCTGCTCTTAACCCGAAGGAAACTTTATCTGACCATACTTATACATTTTTGAAGATTAAACCAAACACTACAATAAAGTTTGTGGCATTAGCAGGAACTGATAGTGTTTACGAATTTGTAAAATGGGAATATAAAAAAGCTAGTTCTGGAGTATATGATGATTTAATTGGTAAAACACCATTGCAAATAATTGACGAAGACATGAATGTGCGTCTTGTTTTGAAGAAACAAGAGTATAAATTGACTGTAAAATTTAAAGAAATGAAGATGGGGTATCCTCATCTTTATACATTAACAGCGACTGATATCACAGATTCTTCTACGGGAACACAGTTATACCCAAAATCTAATGAAACAGATGATAATACCTACACTTATTATATAACCAAAGACCGCAGAATTAAGTTGACAATAAATAATGGTACACAAATACGCTATGCTATAGAAAAGTGGCAAAGTGGAACTACTGATTTACCAACTACTTCGCCAAATCATCAAGCTGAAATAATTATGACTGAAGACAAAAATATTAACATACAGCTAATTCCACAGTATACGTTTAAAATTACGCATGAAGGAGAAGCCGATTCGGGACAAATGAATATAACTACTGGGAGTAGTGGAAATGTAGCCGTGGAAACAGTGATGAAAGGGACTTCGTCAGAAGTTACGAAAGCCATAGAAGGAAAAGTGTGGGTTAATGTTTCTGGGCTTGATCCTAAAGATATGGTTGCTTGCTATAAAAAAGACACAAATGAATTTAGTGAGCTATTTGATGGAGCATCGGGTTTATGGAAGAAAGGATTACTAGAAGTTAGTAATTTAGGACCGGGCGATACGTTTGAAGTTACTATAGCACGTTTTCACCGCATAAATATTAGCCTTAGGGATTATACAAATAATAAGCTATACACCGGTAATGAATACGCACTAAAAGTATCAAAGATGGCTGGAGTAGGCAGATTGCTTCCTAAGTTCGAGAATGACCCTGACGGAACAGTAACAATTACAAGGAACAGAATAGACGGCACAAGCGAATGTTGCACCGTATATGTTTCTAAAGGTGTTACTCTCAAGTTTGATATGGAAAAGCTTCATAAAAAGAAAGAAATAGGAGAATGGAAAGGAACTTTAGTGGATTCTGCAGGCAGTAGCACTTTTAATGATGAGCCTAATAACTCTGATCTAACAAAAGGAAAAGATTCTAGCGATCAGTATACACTCCCCTCACCCTATCAAAATAACGCATACACTCTAAATGCTTGCATTAGAGGTAAGACAAAATTACTAAGTTTTAGCATAGAAGATTATAAAGACAAAGGTAAAATAATGGATGCTAAAATTAAGCTACACGTGAATTATTCAGGAAGTGATGGCAATGCTGAAATATTTACTATTTCGGGAAGTGAAGATATACCTAAAAATTGCAGAATAGAAGAAACTAAAACTATTAAGCTTGAAATTGAAGAAGAAACCGGTCATGAGTATTACTTTGCTGAGTGGGAAGGAGATTCTAGTGAAAATAGATTTAATAAGATAAAAACAGTTTCACTCGGTAGTGAAGTTTCAACTATAAGGGCATTATGCACAAAAAATGTCATAGTAATGGTGCATCCACCGATGCCTTCTGATAAAGGTAATTCTAATTTTCCTGGAGAATATTTTCCTAACCCCGATAATGAATGGCATGGATTTGGTGTTGTAAGGATTGGAAAAAAGAATGAGATTGAAAGCAGTAGCAGTGCAAATGAGATAGATTGTAAAGAAGTTGGAATCCAGTATACTAATGTTTTGATAAGTCAGTTTAAGACAGCTAATGGTGGAGAGCTTGCAGTTAAATTTGTGAAAGATACTTTGGTTTATAATAGGGCAAATGTGTTCTGGCGGTATAGTTTTGGAGGCGATGGCAAGAATCCTCAATATGATAGTTATGATAATAATCCATTGGGTCACGAGGGCATTAAATTTAGTACTATGCCTGGTAAAATATTAGAGTTTAAAAATCCACCTAAATGTGCGTTTGTGCATATTTGGCTTCGCAAAGTACAGGTTTATTCTTGACCTTAATAGGCAAAAAGAAACTTTTCTTTTTGCCTTGTTGATATGCTTTTGGAGGAGACAGTGGTACGCCTCAATATAACACGGAAAACGATAATGTCGGCATTGAAGGGAAAGGTGAGCTAATACTAAAGTTTAAAAATCCAGATCCTTGTGTAGTTTTGCATATCTGGCTTTATAAAGTGCAGAAAAAAACTAGCCAAAAGTAAGCTAAAATTTGCGTTTTTGATATGTAAAATTAGCAAGCTTCAAGCCCTAGTCTTAGATAGCTTTTCTTTAATCTCAAGGCTAGGGCTTTTTGCTTTGGGTGGGGGCTATTTTAGATAAAAAGTTTATATAGGATTTTTTGCATTTATATGCTATCATAT
>CAJPOH010000118.1 GCA_905372205.1 uncultured Treponema sp. | reverse complement strand
ATGTTCTTCAATAATACGTTCTATACCAAACTATATAAATAGAACTAGGTTTGCGTTTTGGTGTATGATTCCAGTGGTTTCATCATTACTTTTACTAGGAATATTCTCGCTGTTTGAGAAAAAACTAAAACCAAAACATCTTTCTTTATATGAAACGTTTAATGCAACTTTTGTTGGGCTATATACTACTTCAACTATTTTCTACTACTTGCCACTATTGATTACAGGAACTTCAAAGTTTGTGAACTATGGAGAAAGCCCAATTAGTACGTTGGTCCTTTTTAGAGTGATTGGCTATGCCTTAGGCTTGCTTGTAGTTTTTTTAACTTCTCTCACTGTTAAAAAAACATTGTCACTACTGTCAAAGCTTGAACTTCGTATAGTTGTAGCATTATCTTTGTGTATTTTTTCTATCACACAAGTTGCAGTAATCTTTTTGAGGTTGCACTTTTTTAAGATTATACCAAGCATGCTTTTTCCTAGCATTACATTTGTTATCAATCATAGCAATCTTTTTATATATATCATCCTTTTGTTTATCGCGACAATGCCTATCCTTTTATGGAAAAAGAATATTAAAATAACAGAAAAATATAACAATAAAGCTGAGTTTAGAAAACTGAAAGCAACCAAAAGGAATGCAAGAAGGTGGGCAATGTCTTCACTTTTTTTCATAATAATTGCTTTTCTTTCTTTGAGTGTTTTACGCTATCATGTTGGAAAAGAAGTTCCATTATCTCCTCCCGAAAACTATGTGATAGAAAATGGAATGGCTGTTATTCCATTGGAAGAATTGGAAGATGATAAATTACATAGATATCAATATATTTCAGAAGATAAAATATCTATGAGGTTTATTGCAATTAAAAAAAGTGAAGGTGCTTATGGTATAGGGCTTGATGCCTGTGATATTTGTGGTCCTTCGGGTTATTTTGAAAGAAACGGGGATGTGATATGTAAACTATGTGATGTTGTTATGAATAAAGCTACAATTGGCTTTCCCGGTGGTTGCAACCCTGTTCCTCTTCCTTATATTTTGCATGATGGAAAAATTAAAATCAAAGTGGAAGACCTAGAAAAAGAATCTTATAGATTTAAGTAGAAGATTTTTGTTGAGTTTTTTGAGGTGTTTATGTTTTTTAGAATGATATTTGGCTCATTGTTTAGGCAAAAAGGTAAGGCATTGATGATTGCTTTTACCATTGCTTTGGGGAGTGGGCTTTCAACTGCAATGCTTAACACTATGCTTGGGGTTGGAGATAAGGTGAACCAAGAACTTAAAACTTATGGTGCAAATATAAATGTCTTGCATAAAGAGGCTTCATTACTGACAGACATCTATGGTGAAAAAGAAGAAGGAATGACAAAAAAATATTTGCGAGAAGATGAATTATATAAGATTAAAACAATATTTTGGGCATATAACATAGTAGATTATGCTCCTTTTCTTAATGCAAGTGTAGAAGTGCAAAATTGTTCCCCTAATATCAAGGTTGTTGGTACATGGTTTGATTATGAAATTCAAATGCCAACTGGTCAAAATGTTATTACTGGCATTAGGAAGATGAGAACATGGTGGGAAGTGGAAGGTGAGTGGGTAAAAGATGAAGATAAAGATGAATGCATGGTTGGCTCATTATTTGCAGGAAGAAATGGAATTAAAGTAGGCGATGAACTTACCTTAAAAACAGAAGCTACTGACATAAAACTAAAAGTGGTTTCGATCTTTAATGCAGGAAGCGATGAAGATGAACAAATTTTTATGTCTCTTTCAAATGTTCAAAAACTATTAGGTATTCAAAATGTTTGTGAGAGCATTGAAGTGAGTGCTTTGACAACGCCTGATAATGATTTGGCAAGGAAGGCTGCAAGAAACCCTTTGAGTTTGACTATCAAAGAAAAAGAAGTGTGGTATTGTACGGCTTATGTGAGTAGCATTTGCTACCAGATTCAAGAAGTTTTACCTGATGCTGTGGCAAAACCTATTAGGCGTGTTGCAGAATCTGAAGGTGCAATATTGAACAAGACAACGCTTTTAATGCTTTTAATTACAATTTTAAGTTTATTAACATCTGCTCTGGGCATTTCAAACTTGGTCACTGCGAGTGTGATTGAGCGTCGTAGCGAGATAGGGTTAAAAAAAGCAATAGGAGCAAGCAATTTGGCGATAACCATTGCTGTTTTAACTGAAGTTATGATTATAGGTATTTTTGGTGGAGCTGTAGGCTATTTTGCAGGAATAGGCTTAACGCAAATAATAGGGCATTTTGTGTTTGCTTCTTCAATTCCACCTGCTCCAATGGTGATTCCTGTGGTGGTGATAATCATTTTTTTAATTACATTGCTTGGATCTCTTCCTTCGGTAAGATATTTATTAAAGCTAAATCCTACAGAAGTGTTGCATGGTAAGTAGGAGGGAAAAGAAAATGACTAGAAGACGAATGTATTTTAAGATGGTGTTTTCATCTTTGCTTAGAAGAAGATCAAGAATGATTATAGCACTTTTGGCTATAGCTATTGGGTCCACTGTTCTTTCGGGGCTTTTGACTATTTATTATGATATCCCTCGCCAAATGGGAACAATCTTTCGTTCTTATGGAGCCAATATTCTTTTTATTCCCGAAGATGCAGACGTAAAGATTACTAAAGAGATGGCAGAAAATATAAAGGCAAAGATTGAAAAAGATAAGCTAATAGGTTTTGCTCCCTACATATACAAAATGACAAAGGTGCATGAGCTTCCATATATGCTGGCAGCAACGAATTTAGATGCTGCAAAAAAGAATAGCCCGTATTGGTTAGTGAGAGGGGAGTGGCCTAAGCAAAGAAGAGAAGTGATAATTGGGCAAGAGATTAGTCGAGCTACTGGCATCTCGATAGGGGAACGTTTTGTAGTGAATACTCCTAAGGGGCAAGGCGATGAGGTGATTACAGAATTTATTGCGACAGGCATGGTGATAACGGGTGGGGTTGAAGAAGAATTTGTCTTTTTAAGCCTTGAAGATATGAAAGATATTGCAGGATATGATGATCACTTTGATGTTATTGAAGGTAGCATTGATGGAAATCAGGAATATTTGAAAGAAGTTGCAGACAAGGTTGGGCAAGAAAAAGGGGTGAAGGCAAGATTAGTTAAAAGACTTACAGAATCTCAAGATGTAGTTCTTAATAAATTGCAAGCATTGGTTTGGATTGTTACTATAATTGTGCTTTTTTTGACTATGATTTGTGTTACAACAACTATGATGGCTGTTGTTGCAGAGAGAAAAAAAGAAATAGGGCTTAAAAAAGCATTAGGTGCATCGAATTCAAGTGTTGTGAAAGACTTTTTAGGAGAAGCCATTATGTTGGGGCTTCTTGGAGGTGTTTTGGGAGTTGGTTTGGGCTATTTATTTGCAGATAATGTGAGCATAAGCGTTTTTGCAAGAGAGGTTTCTTTCCCATTTTTGCTTGTGCCTTTCACTCTTGTATCTTCCATTGTTTTGACAGTGCTTGCTTGTCTTTTACCAGTTAGAACGACAGTTGATATTGATCCTGCTCTTGTTTTACGTGGTGAATAATTTTTAGGAGATGTTTATGGATATTTTAGTGCTTAATGAAATTTCAAAGATTTATGGAGACCTTAAGGCTTTAGATAAGATATCATTGACTGTGCCAGAAGGGGAATGGCTTGCAATTATGGGGCCTTCAGGCTCAGGAAAATCTACAATGATGAATATAATAGGGTGCATGGACAAAGCCTCGATGGGTAAGATTGAGCTTGCAGGAAAAGATATTTCGAGATTAACTCCAAAAGAATTAACTGTTGTCCGACGTGACATGATAGGTCTTATTTTTCAACAATTTCACCTAGTCAACTATCTTACTGCAGTTGAAAATGTAATGATGAGTCAATACTATCATAGCATGCCCGACGAAGAAGAAGCTATGGAAGCTTTAGCAAGTGTTGGCTTAAAAGAAAGAGCAAAACATCTTCCAAACCAACTTTCAGGTGGAGAACAACAACGTCTTTGTATTGCAAGAGCATTGATAAACCATCCAAAACTATTGCTTGCAGATGAGCCTACAGGCAATCTTGATGAAAAAAATGAAATGCTTGTTATGGAGATTTTTCGTAAACTTCACAAGGCTGGAAGCACAATCATAGTTGTAACCCACGACCCAGAAGTTGCAGAACAAGCGGAAAGAATGGTTGTTTTGGAACATGGCAAGTTAGCAAGAATTGAGAATATGAAGCATTGAACTTTCAAAGAAGGCAAAGTTTGAAGGGTTGGTGGAACTTGTCATTAATTGATAAAAAACACGCACGAGAGATTTAGATTGATTCCACTGTGAAATAATTTAAGACTGTCTTTTAGTATCAATTTCAAGTTTTTAAAACTTGAAAAAAATAGTAGATATTGTATATAAAATGACACACCAATATCTTGGCGTGAAATCTTTTCATTAATCCTATTACAGTTGTTAGGGGGACTTTTTTCTTTTTTTCGATAAAAGAAAAAAGCCACCCCTATAACCCCCAAAAAAGAAAATAGCGACTTAGGGGTCAGAATAGCCTAAAGGCTATTCTGTAACGAATATTTTTGTTACACAAAAATATTCAAATAGGAAATTTATTGTAGCCCCTAAGAACCCCCATCATTGTTGAAAATGTTTAGCTTTTAAACATCAAA
>CAJPOH010000117.1 GCA_905372205.1 uncultured Treponema sp. | reverse complement strand
ACATTTGATAGGGACTTCAGATTTAAAATACTTTTTTCATGCTGAAGCCCTGTATCTTATTCCTAGTCCTGTATGCACTGATTAATCCATCTCTCACAGTTAAAGAAGCAATAATTAAAGTTAGCCTACTACCAGTGTAGCCCCCATCCCTAAAGAAGTAGTAATGTAAGGGGGCTTACGCCCAGCGACAAGAGGAAATTTGTTGAACTGCGGTTGTATTCACAACCGCAACGTGTCGGGACTTACTGCTAACGTAGCTTCTAATCTAGCAGTAAGCGAATTAATCAGCGTTTCCTTAAACAAATAATGGTGGTGCATTTTATTCATTATTCTCATTTAATTTATCATTTTTCATCTTATTCTTCTTTTTTGCTTGTTTTTTTTGCATGCTAAGAGTGTTTCGTTCCCAAAAAACACCTTCCGAATATCCTTGAATTGCCCTATCAGTGTCAGCCATAGCCAAACGTTTTTCTGCCCAAAGACAATAATCCTCGTTCAATTCAATTCCACAATATCTTCTATTAAGTTTTTTGGCAACAACACTTGTAGTTCCACTCCCCAAAAAAGGATCAAACACAATATCACCTTCTTTAGAGGAAGCTAAAATCAGTTTTGCATAAAGTTTTTCACTTTTTTGAGTTGGATGATCAGTATTCTCACTCATTGACCAAAATGGAATTGAAATATCATCCCAAAAATTTGAAGGATATGTTAAACGAAAATTCCCATCATCTTCTTCTTCCCAACCTTTTGCTTTTCCATCTATTCTATATGGAGCTAAAACTTTTCTTTTCATCATTACAGCTTGAACATTAAAGTAATAATCACATTTATTTTTCACTGCAAACCAGATATCTTCCATTCCATTTTTCCAGTTTCGCTTAGCTCCCCTGCCTTTTTCTCTTTGCCAAGTTATTCGGTTAATAATAGTAAGTTCTTTTTCAATCACTCTCTGAAGTGACGATGTACATTTCCAGTCTCCACACATATAAAGAGAGCCTGTATTTTTTAATTTCTTGCAAATTTGAGGAAACCATGTTTGAAGATATTTATCATAGCTATCATTAGAACATGAATTAAATTTTACTCCATTGAAATTCTTTGTTAGATTATAGGGTGGGTCTATAATAATTAAGTCAGCAAAATGATCAGGAATATATTTTAGCATCATTAAAATATCCCCATTTAATGTTTTATTTATTACACTCCCATATTGCTGAATTGTTTTTTCGGTGATAAGTTTATTTCGCAACAGCTCAATTTCATCAGCTTCTAACATTAGAGTTCTATTATTGCTAGCTCTACTTTTTTCTTCCATAAATTGCCTCTAAGAACACACTGCTTAATTATGGTTAGCTGAATTAATCAGTGCATCCCTAAATGCTAAAAAACACAGAAAAAAAGTGACACACACTCCCTGCCATAACAAATAAATGCCAAATAAAATGCATCCATTTATGTTTTTTCATTGCATAAAAAACACATCCTAATGTATAACATACACCACCACTAAGCAAAAATATAAAACTAATTTTTGGAAGCACTGCACTAATAGGGCGGATCATTGCAATAACAAGCCAGCCCATCACAATATATGTAATCACAGACAAAATACGAACTTTACTACCAAAAATTGCATAAAAGACAATGCCAATAAGAGCAATAACCCAAACTGCAATTAAAAGCAAAAGACCTTTTTCATGTAGAGGTCCCATACAAAAGCCTGTATAAGTACCTGCAATCAATATATATATAGAAATATGATCAAAAATACCAAAAAGCTTCTTTGCTCCTAGTGGCAAAGCATGGTATAGAGTTGAAAACAAATATAAAACCACCAAAGAAGAACCAAATAAAGTAAAACCCACAACATAAAGTGAATGATAAGGTGCTGGAGCATACAAAACAGCCCTTATAATAAGCAACACTAAACCTGCAATGGAAAGCCCTGCCCCAACACCATGGGTTACTGCATTTCCAATTTCTTCACCTATAGAATAACGCCTTTTTGCCACTGTATTTGCATCTTTACTCATATATTTCCTCAATTTCATATATATCGTCTTGGGGCTCATCCACATTCTGTTGTCTTTCTCCAACAACTTCAAAAACTTTTACAGCTTCATTTAATGCTGTGATAGTTACTATTGAACCATGAGAGAGATAGTACGGAAATTGAAATGATCCTCCATAATGTGGGAACTCTGCAATAGTATTCTTAGTTCCATCTGGATTTACGACATCACATGATATGGTTACAGGATATGGATATTGTGGTAAGTCAGCATAATAAACTCCAAAAACAAGATCACCTTCCTGTCTTTGTGGAAAGGCAAGAGTCAATTGGATTTTAGAATAAGGTGGAACTTTTGCACCCTGAGTTATACTTTGCTCTGCAACACGTGGTGAAGGCACATCAGTGGAACTTCCACTCATAAAGTTAAAATTGAGAGGAATAGAGCTAAGAGCTTCATACAAACGTCCTAATTCCATATCAACGAAGTTTGGCACTTCAATTTCTTCAACTTCATTACCCTTACTCACAACAAATTCAATTTCCATTGTGGAACTAATTTCGGTTCCCGCTGGTGGATTTTGCTCCAAAATAGTTCCTTCGGGAGCTTCATCACTTCTATAAATATACGGTTCTTTTATAACAAGTAGTTTTTTAGAATTAGACGTGAATATCGAAGCAAATAAGTTTTTTACATCTTTAATGTTTTTGCCAACATAGTTATCAATTTTTTCTATAACAGTACCTCGACTCACAACCAAAACAATTCGCCTTCCAGCCTTTGAAACAGTTCCTGCTGGTGGACTTTGGCTCAACACTCTACCCCTATCTAATGGGTCATCAGAAAACTTTAATTGCAAGCGCGGATAAAGCTCTTTTATCTGTAGCTCAAGCAATGCGTCTTCTAATGTGCTACCTTCAACACTTGGCACTAAAACTTTATCTTCTGTCTTTAAATAAGCAAAAAAAACCACAACAGACACCAATATCACTACGATTAGCATAGCAATTGAAGTGAAAATAATTACAGAAGCATTGTCTTCAATTTTTTTGTTTAAGCCCATTACCAATCTCCATAAAGAACAAATCTAATTATTTTTCAAAGTGAGTGTTAAGAAATTAGGAGCACCATTTAGAAAATCTTTCCATTTTAGCTTTTTTTTTGTTTCCCATTGCAATTCATCAATAGCTAAAATCCCTTCTCCTGTGCAAACAAGGATCCCATTATCTTTTCCCAACACTTTACCAATAGTTTTTTCCTGTGTTTTTTTGTTATGTACATGAGATGCAATTATATTTAATTTCTTACCATTACAAAAGGTGTAAGTTCCAGGCCATGTGGAAAAGCTTCGAATTTGTCTTTCAATTTGTTCTGCACTACATGTCCAATCAATTATGCCATCATTCTTCTTTAATAGCCTTGAGTATGTTGCCTCTTTTTCATCTTGGGGCATTGCATTCAAAAGGAATTCATCAAAATTATCCAATAATTTTTCTAGCATTGCACTAGCTTGTTTTGAAACCTTATTTTCTAAAATTGAAGTCGTTGTATCTTTTTCTTCTATTTTAAGCTTCTCCTGAAGCAAGATATCTCCTGAATCAAGGGCTTCCTTAATTGTTTGAATCGAAATACCTGTTTCTTCCTCTCCATTCCATATAGCAAAAGGAAGTGGAGCAGGTCCTCTCCATTTTGGCAATAAGGAAGGATGAATGTTGATGCCACCCTTTTTGAATAGAGTCATAAATTGCTTTGTGAAAATCTTTCCATAAGCAAAGCAAACTAAGAGATCCACTTTTAATTTTTTGATAGACGACATCACCTCATCATCTAGTCTTTTAGGGGTGAAGATAGGAAAATCTTTAGACAATTCACCTTCATTAATTAATGCAAGGCAAGCATCAAATATTTCAGAATTGTGCAATTCCATCTTCCTACCTTGACGTGTACTAGGAGCTGTTAAAACGCCAACAAGATTAAACCTATTCGCAAGTAAACGAAGGCTTGGAATTGTAAAAGAAGGAGACCCAGCAAAGAGAATGCTAAGAGTGTTATTTTTTCTTTCCATATAGCTTTTTAAATTTGCCTATAGCTTTTTCTTTAGTAGTCTGTTCAAGCCTATCTACAAACAAAACACCATTTAAGTGATCATATTCATGTTGAATAACACGGGCTAAAAGCCCTCCTGCTTGAATGAGTTGTTTTTTACCATTTATATCCATATATTGCAACATTATATCCTTAGGACGCACAACCTTTTCGTATATTTTTGGAATGCTTAAGCAACCTTCCTCCATAGTGCATTGTTCATCTGAAGTTCTTATGATTTCAGGATTTATAAAGACCATTTTACTATCTGGTTCAAGTTGCACAATAAACAATCTAATATTTTTTCCAACTTGAGGAGCTGCCAAACCTATTCCATTACTTCTTTCTAACGTGATAAACATCTCATCTAGCAAGTTTTTTATCTCATCATTTATGCAATGTACAGGGCTAGAAACTTCTCTCAACGTCTCCTCCCCCATTTTCAATATTTCCATGTGGAGATATTACAAAATAACAAAGGATAGGTCAATTACACAGTATTAAGTAAAAATATTTCTAATCTAAAAAAGCAGTATTTAAATGAAAAACATGATATAATATTTATCCGAATAAACTGTTTATT
>CAJPOH010000116.1 GCA_905372205.1 uncultured Treponema sp. | reverse complement strand
CATTAACACATCAGCATTGCTATAACCTGCTTTCTCGTCTTCACCTTTTAGCATTTGAATTGCTTTTCTAAGTGCAGGCTCTGCATCTGTGCCACCATTAAATGACATACCTAAAAACTTAACTAGCTTTTGTATATAGTTTTCATCTTTCACACTTGTCATTTCTATATTTTCATTTGGTTTTACTTCCAAAGTTTCGATATCTGTTGAAAACGAGATGATAAAACATTTACGCTCTTCATTTATTGCAATTTTTGTTAATGCAAAGGTAACAGTTTTTGCAATATTTTCAGGTGTTCCATACATAGAACCACTAGTGTCAACACAAATAATAATAGGACCTTTAGGCTCTTTTTTTTCTATATTTACTTCTTCTTGCTTGCTTGTTTCTTTTTTTTCTGCTTGCTCATTTTGAAACTCAAAAGAAAGTAATTGTTTTTGTGCAAACTTCAATTGAAAAAGCTTTTTTGTATTAGCATTTTTTAGAAATGCTATTTCACTTGGAAGACTAGCTACTATATCATTAGAATATTTTAAGCCTTGTATTTCGCCTCTATATGCAGGTTTTGCCTGCCATTCAGTTTTGATTACAATTTTATCACGCATTTCTTTTTCAAAACTAGCCTGTGCTCTAGCTTGCTTACCCAATAGGTTTGCTAATTCTTGCAATGATTCATCTTCTTCCAAAATTTTTGCAAAGGTTTCAAGAAGTTCAAAGCCACTTGTTTCAAATGTATTGCTTGACATATTCCACAATCTTCCGAAATCTCTTATTAAAGGAGAAAGCAATTTTTCGAGTTTCATAAAGTTTTGAATCTTTTGATAAAGCTCTTCTAAAAAGTTTTTGCGAAGCAAGTCAATTTTTTCTTGTTCCCACTTATTCTTACGTTCTATAAAGTTTTTTTCCATGTCTTGAATAAAGTTTCTTTTTAGAGCTTCCAACTTTTCTTTATTTTTCCATTGAATAATATTATCTTTTACTTCTTCATTCTTAGCAATATCTTTTTTCTCTATAATCTTTTTTTGCAAGTTAAATTCTTTGTTATAAAAATTAAAATCTAATGAACTTATCTGAATATCACCACGTTTTGCCTCACTAACTGAAGGAAGACGTTTATAGTGATATTCTATTTTTGACTTTTCATTAGAAATATCAATTGCTATTTCTTCGCTAGATTTCTTTTTTTGCTCTGCAATAAATGCTTCTTCTTCAAAAAAATTATCTTTTTCTAGTTCTTTTTGTGTTTTTTGTAAGAATTCCAAAATATCTGTTTGCACATTTTCTGATAAACCTTCATGTTTACACATATAATCTTTTGTACCTTCAGTATTTAGAATTTCAAAAAGAGTATCTTTTGCAAGCAGTGAAAACTTATTATCAGGAAATTCTATTTTCTCATCTTCCGGCTGAATAGGGGCTATAGCATCTTCTATTGCATCAACAAGTTGTTTTTTCTCATAACTTGAACCAAAAGAGCTTTTAGGAGATGCTGTGTTTTCAAATTTACGTTTTTTCTTTTGTTCTTGTCTACGTTGTTGAATAAAAGTATTTAAATCTTCCCTTATATTATCTATATTAGAAAACAAAGTAGTGCATAACATAGAAAATGCTTCAATAGATAAATCTTCTTTTGTATGAGCTATTTTGTTTCTATCTATTCTAAGAGGCTCCCACCAACTAGATTTTTTAAAATGAAACCACATAGGTTTTAAGCACTCTCTCATTTGTTGCACTTTAAGCAGTACAAAAGCACATGATTCTTCAGTAATTTTTTTTACATCCAAAATACCAGAAGGATATTTTGTTTTAATATCTTCTATAGCATTTAATGCTTTTCTAGCATTTTGTCTTGCATTTTTACTACTCATAAACTATTTCCTATTTTTCAATTTCTTCTATGTTCTTAAAGATAAAATCTACAATTTTTTGCAACTCATCATCTGGAATATCTTCAGTTGCATGAAGCAAACGCTTATGTATCTTTTTCAAAAATATATTGAATGCTAGCCCCTCTTCTTTTGTAATGGTTTGTATCTTAATTACAAGCCATGCCTTTGCTTCATCAGACAAATTTGCAACATTAGGCGAGCCTTCAGGATATTTTTGTTTTAATGCGGTAAGGGCAGAGTGTTGCATTATTTATCCCATTCACGAATCAGCCTAACTGCATATTTATGGTCTTTTGTTGTATGGTCTTGAACGCCTTTATCATCAAACATTTGATAGAATGCTGCAACATCTCCATTTTTAGTTGAAGACCAATATTCTTGTGGACTAAGGATTGTACACCCAATTGCTTTTAACGAAGCATTTATCGTGTCTATATTTTTCCATATTTCATTTAATTCTTCTTTGTTTGGAACTTTCCAATCTTTTGAATACTCTTTAGGCAAATCTTTTCCATAATTAAAAACATAATTTTTCATGTCTGTCCAAAGCATCACATTTTCATTTACTCCAAGAGCATAGGTCTTGTTTCCTGAAATGCACACAACTGCAATAACATCTTTTTTTTCTTCTTCATTTATTTTCTTTATTTCACTTTTTGTACAAATAAGCCCGTTTTTTAAGATAACATCACCTTCATGCAAACTTGCATCAAGAGATGCTTTGAAATATCTATTATGTTGCTTTTCAAGATCAATTTCTGCATCTTCAAGTTTACGAATTGCTTCATCAGTTTTTGAACTAAGGCTTTTGTTATAGTCTTGATTTGCAAATAGATTTGCCTTAAATGGCACGGCATCTTTTTCTTTTTTTTCTTTTAACCTTTTAATTTCTGAGCTTATTGCATCTATAATTGGCTTATAATGAGCATTATCAAACACCTTTTGCTTAGTTTCTTGTGTTATGTCTGCAAATTTTATTTGTTCAACATGTGTTTTTGGAGGATTTTTTGTTATCTTAAAATTATAGTAACAAGAAATATCATCTCCATTTTTACTAAAATTTGAGTTTGTATAATAACTTTTATCTGACCTGTAAACATCATGCTCATAACTATAATAGTTACGCTTTCCTTTTTCTACAGTAACATACCATGTTTCTTGTGTTCCTATTCTTATACATTCATAGCATTTTTGCCCATCAATGGTCACAATCTTTTCAGTAGCAGGCTCTTTCACTTCCTTAAACCAAGTTTCGTCAACTGTCTTTTCAAACTCTTCAATTTGCTCATTTATTTCTTCAATTGCAGTGTCGCAGTCTAAGCCATGCTGCTGAATGCAAGTTTCAACAATTTTTCGCACCTTTTTCTGTTGCTTTTCTGTGTTCCATATACAATACTCAATCAATTGGCAATCCATTAAGTCAACTTCATTTCGGTCATTTAAAAAAGCTGATGTCTGTAGAATATGGGCTATCCTTTCCCAGCGACGGTCCCCCACTTCAAAAGCCTCTCCTGCATCTTCTTCAGTTAATCCTTCGTTTTGTGCTGTTAATTCTTTTCTAATAGCCGAAATAACAGATCTAGTTTGTTCAGAAAGAGAGACCTTATAAATTTCTTTTTTCCACGTCTCTAATTCAGAGTTAGAAATTTGTAATTTTTTTATTTCGTCAGAAAGTTCAACCTCAGCTGATGAATGTCTTTCTATCATTTGGAAAAAATTATCTTCGCTTTGAATAAAACCTACGCATAGCCTCATAATAAATCTATCATATAAAGCTTCAAGCCCCCGATTTTTTGCAGGTAACTCATTTGAGGCTGCAAGCAACGCTTTGAGGGGAATCTTTTCAATTTTGCTACCGTTTTTAAATGTGCGTTCGTTTATAATGGTTAAAAGTGTGTTAAGAATTGCAGGACTTGCTTTCCATATTTCATCAATAAAAGCAATGTCCGCTTCTGGAAGCATATTTTCTGTCAGCCTTCGATATTCTTCTTTCCCACCTTCAAGCTCTCCGTTAAGTGCTTTTAGTGAAATGTTTCCAAAAACATCTTCTGGTGTGGAAAACTGATTTAGCAAGACTTCAAAATATTTAAGACCTTCATTTCCTTCTGCCTTAAAAGCATTTGTAATTCTCCTAGCACACATGCTTTTTGCACAGCCCGGTGCTCCTAAAAAGAAAATACTTTCTCCTGCAATTGCAGTTAAAAGAGATAGACGCATAACCTCGTCTTTTTCATACAAACCTTCACATAGAGCTTTTTTTAATGCTTCAATCCTGTCGTGTAGTTTTGTGGTTGTTGCCATATCTTATCCTCCTTGAAAAAATAGCTATATATACACATAGTCATTTATTTTATAAGTTGACAGTTTTTTTAAGAAAAGTTTTGAGTTTTCTACTTGCATCAGTTTTATCTTTGCCAAATATTTTTGCGACTTCTTGTTGTGTGGGAAGTTCATTTTTTATAAAAGCTTGCAAAATGGAAGAATTGCAAAAGTGAGTTTTTTTAATAAATGCTACAATTTCGCTACATTCATAGCAATTGCTTGCACCAAGTTCTTCAAGAAATTGACGTGTCAATAATGCTGCAAGATAGGTTTTTGATTGTAATTGATTGGCTGTATTCTCTTTTTCTTCTAAGAATAAGAGTTCTATTTTTGTAATTAGATTACTTACTTCATATTTATTCTGTGTATTTTCTTCACTTAATAAAATTACTTCTTCTGTAAGTAGATAGCCAGTTTGATTGTGTAAGTTAGTGCACTCAAATATGTCCTTTTCATCTTCAAATGCTATATATTCTCTTTTTGTGTTTGATTGTA
>CAJPOH010000115.1 GCA_905372205.1 uncultured Treponema sp. | reverse complement strand
ATGTTTTAACAAAAAGGCTTACGTTTTTACCTTCTTTTTTATTAATATGATCTATTAATGCATTAATCACACAAGAAGCAATTCCTCGTCCTCTATATTCAGGCAGAGTGTAAACTCCCCCAATTTGAACGTAATTAATACCTTGTGCATTTGTATTAGTTTTAGAAATACAAAAATTATCTAATCTTGCAAAATAAGTGATTTCATTCTTAAGTATATGTTCTAAATTCATTAGACTAATAGCTTTAGGAAACTCATTCTTACCTTGACATACTTCTTCTTTTTCATATCTCACTTGTAAGTCCAATAATTCATTAGCATCTTTTACATCAGCCCTAAGAATTTCTACATTCCTCATTAAAATGGAGTTGATAACCTCATCTCTGGATTTAATCATTAAAATATATGGAACAAGCGTCTTTACGTTAATATTTGAGGTTTCTAATAAAATCTTAAGCAAATGTTTTTGAAAGCTAGCTTCTCCCATTATTCCATAAATTGAATCAAAGTTAAATGTGGAAACAATTGATTTGCATACTTCGTCACTTAAAATATCAAAACAATAGATAAAAAAACCATGGTCATTTATACAAGCCACACCAATAATTTTTTCATCTGAATAAAAAAGCCTTGCGTCTTTTATAACACTAAAAAATTTCCTTTCTTCCTGTCGCAAAAGGCTCACTAGATTCACTGAAAATTCTTCATAAGGTAAGCAAAATCTAATTGCTTTTGAAATATTTTTTTTTGTGATGTCTATTACATAAATCATTTTATATTACTTAATGGCATTTTGCCTCTTGGAACAAAGTCTCCTGCTATAGCAGAAAAGACAGCTAAAAAAGAAAAAGGAGAATTGCTATAAGTTGCAATTACATTTTGAACATCAGTTATGTATTGTAGGTATATAGGTGACATAGCAGAAACTACAATGAATTTCTTTTTGGGAAATGTTGAAATAAGTTCCCGTAAAGTACTTAAAGATTCCTGATCGCTTAAGCAAAATATTACAGTGTCGGCTACTCTTCCATTTTCCAAACAATTTACTAGATTAGAAATGCGTGCTTTTGGAAAACGTTTCTTTCCAGCTTCCAAGAACTGAGGTATTGAGGATGCAATCATAAGTCTATCATCTGAATCTTCAGAATAAAGCGGAGATGAACCTCGCACAATTGTAATAGAACGTGCAGCCATTCCAACAAAAAAATCTTCTGCTTCTCTATTTGGCAATGTTTGATTGATTGCTTCTACATTTGGAAAAATAGGAACATGATTATTACCTTTAAAATATCTTAACTTCAACATCAAAACTTTCTTTACGGAATCCTTAACATATTGGTAAAAATTTTCATTTTCTTCCATCAATTTAATATTGTGTTTCCATACATCTTCGTTTAAAAATGGAGTTCGAGAAGATTCAACAATGTTGTTTCCTGCTTCAATTGCTTTTTGCACTGCAATGGAAAGCCCTCCCACATAGCTTGTTGCTCCATTCATCATTATGTCATCTGTTATTATAATTCCATTAAAGCCAAGTTCGTCTCGCAAAAGACCATTCAAAATATATTTAGAAAAAGTTGCAGGCTCTCCCTCTTGTGCTAAAGCTGGAAAATTGATATGTGCTGTCATTATTGCAGGAACCTTTGCATCAATTAATGCTTGAAAAGGAACAAGCTCACGAGATATCAATGTTTCTTTAGAAATAGCAATTCGAGGAAGTCGTCCGTGACTATCATGTTGCGTGTCTCCATGACCTGGAAAGTGTTTAGCTGTAGATAAAACCCCAGCCCTTCTAGCACCTTTCATAAAAGCTACAGCTAGTTTTGCAGCTATTTCAGGAGATTCACTAAAAGAACGAATTCCTATAACAGAGGATTGATAATTTGTGTATAGATCTACTGCTGGAGCAAAATTTAAGTTAATGCCTAGTGTTCTTAATTCCATCGATATGTAGTAGCCTGTCATATATGCATCGTAGCATATAGAAGAAGCTCCAAGTGCCAAATTACCTGGCGTATGCATTGCAAGCCCTTTTACATGGCGAACCAAACCTCCTTCTTGATCTGTTGCAACGAAAAGAGGAATATTAAAACGTCCACTTAGTGCTCTTTTTTGAAGTTCTGCAATTGCAGAAGCCAGCTTAGTAGAATCTTTTGTGTTCCATCCAAAAACCTTTATATTGCCAAGACCTCTTTTTTCCACCCAATTAAACAATAGCTCATCTGGACTTTCTCCTTTCCATCCAAACATAAATATTTGTGAAAGTAATTCTTCGTTGGTCATAGCATTTGCAATTTTTTCAGCTAATAAAGAAGGATGTTCATCATCATAAAAGTTTGGCAAAGCATAAACGCAAATTGAAAATAAAAAGAAAAGCATGCTAGCTAAAATATTTTTTTTGTTAAACACTTGCATATGTTTCGTATTATACGAATTTTGTATAATGATATTAAGAGGGTGGGCTACGAGTTTTCAAGCTTAAAATGAATTATTTCTATTGATTAAAAATCAATCACCATAATATAACTATTATTCCTTACCATTTATTTTTTGCATGCCAGTTTTATTTCTTCAGCTTGTTTTTCCGAGATACGCAAGCAATTTCTAATTTCAGCAACATCAGCTTGACCTAGTGCCTTTATAGAAGAAAACTTTTTTAATAAATCACTTGCTCTCTTTTTGCCTACATGAGGAAGTTGTTCAAATATTGATGTGGTTTTTGCTTTGTTATTTAGCTTACTAACTCTTGTATTAGAAAATCTATGTACTTCATCTCGAACACATTGCAAAAGACGCAAAGCATAGCTACGGCGAGGCAATACAAGCGGAGAAGAATTATTAGGAAAATAGATTTCTTCATTCTTTTCTGCAAGTCCTACCAATGGAATATCAAGACCTAAAGTTTTTAATATTTTGCTTGCAACATTCACTTGACCAATTCCTCCATCAATCAGAATTAAATCAGGAAGTTCTGCATTTTCATTGATGAGCCGTGTATATCTACGTGCAACAGCTTCTTTCATAGACTTATAATCATCAATAATACCATCAGTGTTTTTTAGTTTGAATATCCTATAGTTCTTCTTGTCAGGCTTACCATTTCTAAAATAGACCATACCTGCAACCGTAAAATGTCCCTGCAAATGTGCAATATCAAAACCTTCTATAATGTATGGCAAATCTTTGCAATGTGCAATTTTTTGCAGTTCTTCGAGAGCAGGAAAATCTCCTTTATCTCTGAGACGAGCTGTAATATCTTCCTTTGCATTAAAGCAAGCCATCTCCAGAGCTGCGTAGTGATGTCTACTTTCTTTTTTATTAAAATTGTTGTCAATCAACAGTTTATCATTGGTTTTTGCACTATATAGAGATTTAGGACTGCTTGCTAATATACCTGTAGAATTGGGTTTTGCTTCGTTATGACTAATTTCTTCTGCTACCAAAAGCGATGTGAAAATAGAAACTTTTGCATTTAATTCTTTTGTAAGCCATTCTTGTGCCAAATAGCAATCTTCCGATGCCAAGATGAATATATTTGGAGGCAGTGTGGTAGGGTCTGAGTAATAAGACATAAAAAACTCAAGCATTGCCTCACTATCATTTTTAAGTGTTTCGGCTCGATATAAATCTCTTCCTACAAGTCTTCCACCACGCATTTTGAGTACTGCAAAAGTTATCATCTGAGCTGAACTTGCCCACGCAATGTAGTCTCGAGCCGTAAAATCTAAATCTTGTACAATAGTTTTGTCAGAAATAGTCATAATTGCTTCTATGTTGTTACGGAGTATTGTAGCTTTTTCAAAATTTTCTTCTTGAACAGCCACCTTCATTTCTGTTTCTAGGTTTTTGATTATAGTTTTTGTATTCCCAGCCAATATTGAAGTGATCTCTTTTATAGACTTATTATACTCTTCTTCTGTTATTTTTCCACAACAAGGAGCATTACATCGTCCAATATGATAATAAAGACATGGTAAGCGTCGTTTTCGCACCTTTTTGCATTGATGAAGCTTGTAGTTGTTTTTTACCATATCCAAAAACACATCTACATTGTTGACATTTGGAAAAGGACCAAAATACTTAGCACCATCATTATATATATTGCGAGTGCGATAAAGTCGTGGAAAAGACTCATTTGTAAGTTTTAACATAGGATATGTTTTGCCATCTTTGAGACTTATGTTATATTTTGGGCTATGTGTTTTGATTAAAGTATTTTCCAACAACAATGCTTCATATTCATTTTGTGTTTTTATATATTCAAGAGAAAAAGCATTGGATACTAGAAGCCTAGTTTTAATATCTTTGCAAGCGTTAAAATATGATGCAAGACGTGCTTTAAGTGATTTTGCTTTTCCAACATAGATAATAAGCCCATCAGCATTTTTCCAAAGATATACACCACTAGTTTTAGGAGCATTTAAGGCAATATTGTGAAGTTTTTCAAAAATATTTTCTTTGCACATGATTTTATAGAAGCAAAAGCTCCTACTGGATTATAACAAAATTATTTGTTTTTGGTTATGAGGTTTTTATATGTGATATATCACAGTATTTATTTTGAGGATAATAAAGTGTGGTACTAAAACTTGATGGGATATACAATCCTGCGTTTTTCATCTACCAATTATGCGTTTAACTCGACTAATAATAGAGTAAAGAAGACACTGATTAACTGACGAGCAAATTAATCAGCACTTCTATAACAG
>CAJPOH010000114.1 GCA_905372205.1 uncultured Treponema sp. | reverse complement strand
GCATTGGGTGTGCAAACCCCGCTATATTGAGGTCGCGTGCTGTACAGCAACGAGGTGCAAATCCCGCTATATCGCGACCGCATTCTGTACAGAAACGCGGGGCAAATCCCCACTGATCACTCTTCACTTTTTTACAGAATTGGAGCTGTATCCTATTTTAAAACAGAACAGCATATTTAGGCTAGTTTTGTAATACTTGAATAACACCCAACATTTATGATATATAGAATTTTAATTTATGGTGTGCCATAAAATTGCTATATTCTGGTCAAGATAAATGCTAGTAAAGCCTTCTTTCATAGTTGGGAGACATGACTTATGAAAATAAATTGGAAATCTTTATCTTTCAAATTTGCACGTCTAGCTATTTTCACTACAATATTTTTAGTCATTATGGTTATTCTGATTCTGAGAATAATTGAACGAAAAAATCAATTAGTGGAAGCACAAAAACAACAAGTAGTTCTTTTATTAATGGCAGAAGAAATGAAGCAAACATCAATGACCCTAACAAATTCTTGTCGTTCTTTTGTTGCAACAGGAGATGATAAGTATCGAAGAGAATACGAACAAACCGTAGCATGGAAAAATGGCAACATTCCTCGCCCCTCTAGTGTGCATCAGTTGCTTTCGCCAGGTGTGGTGATTAGTCAACATAATCTTTTAAAAAAACTGGGTTGCTCTAAAATTGAGCTTGAATTACTTTCTAAGTCTGCTGATTTTTCAAATGCCTTGATAAGTGTTGAAAACCAAGCGATGGATTCAATTAGTCGTGGAAAATATATTAAAGGTCCTTTTTCTATGCTTCCCGATGAAAGCTTAAGAACTTTTGCATTACGCATCTTATGTGATAAAAACTATATGAGTCATGTAGAGCTTATAATGACTCCTATAAATGAATTTTTTATCAAACTCGATGCTAGAATGAGAAAAAAAGTTGACAAAGCTATATTACGTCTCAACTTATCTGCCACGATTAGCCTCATTATGATGGGTATCCTCATGTTTTGGATTATAACTTCTCTCATAAAAATCAAGAGAAATATAGTTAAACCTGTAGGACATCTATCTAAAGAATTTGAAACCTTTGGTAGTGGAGATTTAAGAGTTCATATCGAAACAAATAGAACTGATGAAATTGGCATTATGGTAAAAAGTTTTAATCAAACAGCAGAACACATGAAAGGTCTCATACTTTCAATGAATAAGATAATCACTTTTTTGAGTTCTGTAGGAGATGACTTATCCACAAATACAACTGAAACAGCTAGTGCAATGAATGAGATTAGTGGAAACATTGAAGGTGTTAAACAGCAAACTTCAACACAGCAAGATAGTGTTCATCGCACTTCTGAAACTGTAGAAGAAATTATTTCTACTGTTAAGACTCTTTCAAATAGTATTGAAAAGCAAGAAAAAAGTATTCAACTATCTTCTTCATCCATAAAAGAAGTGGTTGAAAACATCTCAAAAATCACAAATACACTACAAAGTGCAGACAATATGATCACTGAGCTTTCTACTTCAACAAATATAGGAAAAGAAACTTTAGCTCATTCAAATGCTATAACCCAAAAACTTACAGAAGAATCAGGGGCTTTAATGGAAGCCTCAAGTGTGATTCAACACATAGCTAGCCAAACCAATCTTTTAGCAATGAATGCTGCAATTGAAGCAGCACACGCAGGAGAGGCAGGAAAAGGCTTTGCTGTTGTAGCAGATGAAATTAGAAAACTTGCAGAAGAATCTGCAGCACAAGGAAAGACTATAACAACCACTCTAAAAAATCTTTCTAGCGAACTCACTATGTTAGGCGAGGCTTCTATCACGGCACAAGATAAGTTTAATTCTATATTTTCTCTTTCTCAAAAATTAAAAGAAATAAGCCAAGTTTTAACAGAAACAATGAACGTTCAAGAAAAGAGAAATGAACATATTATTGAAGAAATAAAAGCTATGAATGTGATAACAACTGAAGTTTCGTCAGATTCAAATGAGATGTTAAAGCGAAGTGAAAATATTGCAATTGAGATGAAGAGATTGCAAGATATTACAGCTTTGATTTCTTCTAGTATGAATGAAATGGCAACAGGTGCTGTGCAGATTAACCAAGCAGTACAAGGAATTAGTGAAATTAGTCAGAAAAACAAAAAAGCCATTGACGATTTAGTTAATGAAATGACCAAGTTTACTCTTTAGTCTTTTATAAATAGTAGCTCAAAAATGCTTCTACCCTCTTTTATGGCTTTACGTTCAAACTTTGTTTGAGGTCGCCATTCTTGAGGGGGGGCGAATTTTTCGTAAATCGATGTTAGATTGTCAGTTGCTTTAAGTTCTAAAAAAGCATCTTCGGCGTATTCTTCCCAATCAGTTACCATGTATATAAGCCCACTCTTTTTTAGTTTTTTTTGCAATAAAACGGTGCGTTCTTTTCTCATAAAGCGCCTTTTATTGTGTCTTTTTTTTTGCCATGGATCAGGAAAAAAGAAATGAAAAGCAGAAATAGAAGATGGCAAAATCATTCTTTCTAATATTTTAACAGCATCGCCTTCAATTATTCTAATATTTGTGATTTTTTTCTCTTCTATCTTTCCTAAAAGACTTGCAATACCTGCCCTAAACACTTCAATACATAGATAGTTTTTGCTAGGATTTTCCTTTGCAATAATGCTAGTTGCCTCCCCTGTGCCAAAACCAATTTCTACGACAACAGGATTATCATTCCCAAAAATTGCAGTAAAATCAAGAGTCTTCTCTTCATTATACGGAATGCACCAAGCAGAATAAAACGTCTCGTATGAAACTTTTTGTGATTTTGTCATTCTTCCTGAACGACGTACAAATGTTTGTATTGTATGGTCAAGTTGCATAAGGTTTAATATAACTGAAGTGGTTTTGCTAAATAGCCTTTATTTCTCTGAGAATTTTCTGCACATAGCTGGATATATCTTGCATCTGGACATTCATTTTTTAGTTCTTCGATTGAAGCATTTGTCTTGCTATTAGCTGAGGCAGTGATTGTCTTTAAAAAGACTGGTTGTCTATCAGCTCCTAAAAGAAGAAGATAAAACCTTGTAAACAATACCTCGTCCCCTACATTCACTTCCCATTTTCCATTTTCAATTGTTAGTGTTGCATTGAGGTGAGAAAGTTTTAATTCATCATCAATGCGAAAAAAGCGAACAACTTTATTGCCTTGCATGTCTTGCACTTGCACTTCATATTCACCTAACGGAATCTTACCAAAGGGATGGACAATTTTGTTTGTTCCAACTATGAATGAGTTTTTATCTTCATAATCAGTCTTAAAAAAAGAAGATAAACTCCTACTTATGTGCCAATAAAGAGCCGTATCTTTTTGAAAAAGTGTCATAGAATCATAGTCATTAATTCCATCTTCATCGCTAAAACGCACAAAAAGCGAAAGACGCTCTGTTACTCTGCCATTGTCCAACTCAACTATAATTCTTTTGCAAGAAATACTAGACATGCTAGGTTTATTAACAGAGCATGAAACAAAAAAAAGAATGATGAATAAAGGTATTATACGCTTCATAAAAAGATAAAGAACATATTCATAACAGTGAGATCTGAATCAGCAAATTGATTAACATTTGATTCAAAGCGTACATTTACTTTTTCGCATGCTTCACTTAAATATGAAATATAATACATTCCCATGTTGGCAGGGTCTGCACCTTCTTCAGTCTGCTTGTAAAAATCTAAAAGAGAGTTTTGCTCTGTATCAGTGCTTTTAACATCGTTTAAGCTTGCCTTAACACGTTCTGCTTCTTCATTTTTTGTATATAATGTGATTTGAATCTTCCCTGTAGCCCCAACAGATACTGTTCCGCCACCTATTTTCCAAGTTACATATACAAGCTCTTGTTTTTGTTCAAGTTCTAATACAAGTCGTCTCCTAATTGCTGGGTCTAATAAGGCTTCTTGAGAATCTTTCATATCGGGAAAAAGAACACCAAGCTCTTTTTTTAAGTTTGTGTTTTCTGCATTAATTATAAGTTCCATCAACATGAGCGATATGTATTCTGCTATTTTTGTTTTATCCATGTATTCCACTAAGCTACTACGAAGTGTTTTTAATAGTTCTGCAAATTGCTCTTCTGATTTTTTAAATTTAGTTATAATAAACCATGTGAATGGGCGAATATGATCTAAAAACTTTTCGCTCAAAAACAATTGGACATTCTTTTCTGCAGGTTCTAGTGTGGCATTGTTCATTATAAAACCATGCAACGGCTCTAAAATTTCTTTTTTTGTTTTGTGAAGCTCTTCCTTGTTTTTTTCCAACACATTAGCTAAAAGTTTTTCATTTATATGAGTTTTTTCGTCTATTATGTTTGCAGGATTTTGCCTATTCCATTTTTTTATGATGGCCGAATTTATCAATTGGTTAAAAACAAACTCATCATATTGGTTGTATAAAACAGAAAAAACTACAAGCTTCGACAAATCCATCACTTCTTGCCTAGATGTGATAAACTCAGATTTAGATACTTCAATCTTTGCAACATAGCCCATTAGAATTAAACGTTGAATGGTGCTAGGATCAAAGCTTTCCAAAGCAATTCCATATTCTTCTATATTTCCTGCAAGCTTAAACTTTAGTAGCTTTCTCTTTTTCTTTATAAAAAAAGTAGAACCTTCTTGTGTTAAAATCACTTTTAACGGTAGGGTAATAAGTTTCTCTTTTTCACCTGATGGCATAAAT
>CAJPOH010000113.1 GCA_905372205.1 uncultured Treponema sp. | reverse complement strand
AACCGTAACTGTTCCTGTAAATGATGGTAGGAATGGTGAAAATGCTTGGAATGGACGTGCAGAATTTAATGTGAAAATTGATTAAGAGGTGTTTATGAAAAAATATCTATATATTTTAATATTTTTAAGTTTTGCTTTCTCTTGTTCCAATAATTTTAAGCAAAGTGAGGTAAAAATAGAATCATCACAGTGGGAAAGCCAAGAAAGTGCCTTTTTTGGGTATGATGAGGATAAGGTTTATGATTCTTCTATAATAGTTAAAGTTGCTTCCTTTAACAATGAAGATCTTGATAGCTTTGTTGCTTCACTAAAAAATCTAAATGTTGTTGAAAAATCAAGAGAAAAAGCTTTTGTAGATGGACAGATGTATTTAACACTAAAGGCTTATTTATGCAGAGCCTAATTATAAAATAAAAGCTATAGATTCTTACACTGAAAAAAATCCAAATGATTTTTTACGTCCATTTGAACTTTTAGATGGCAATCTTGAAAAAGACCCCGAAAGCAATATTAATGAATATGCTTTGGAAATTACTGGTGCATTGCGGGCTTATAAAGAATTCGGCTATGGAACGCACACTGTTTGGGCAGGCATTATTGATACAGGAACAGATGGAAATCATGAAGACTTAGTTTATGAAGATGGACAGAAGGTTGTTAAAATATTAAAAACAGCTTTTGGTGGAAGCACAGGCAAAGAAATTGTTGAAGATTATAGCGGAAATACGGACACCGAAATAGAATATGGAGGACACGGCACACACTGCACAGG
This sequence comes from uncultured Treponema sp., assembly GCA_905372205.1. GTDB lineage: Bacteria > Spirochaetota > Spirochaetia > Treponematales > Treponemataceae > Treponema_B. Next base: position 3,974 of record CAJPOH010000113.1, on the reverse strand, counting down.
CACTATTTGTGCAATTGGAAATAATAATAAAGGAATTGCAGGAGTTGCTTGGAAAAATGTTAAGTTTATTTCATATAAAGGTCTTTTAAATGGTGGTGGAACTCAAGAGTCAATATATGGCTCTTTGCGTGACTTGGTAGACACTGTAAGAAGGCAAGTGAGTCAAGATGTGCAAGCAACAATTCCAGTTAATCTTTCGTTAGGTGGTGGTATTGCTAGTAACTATGTAATGGAGCAATTGAATTATGCTCTTTCTAAAGGTGTTTTGCCTATTGCTGCCAGTGGAAATGATGGAAAACTTTTTCCTTCATATCCTGCAGCAGCACCTGGTGTGTTAGCAGTTGGAGCATCAACTGATAATGATAAAAAAGTACATTTTAGCACTTATGGTTCGTGGGTAAATGTGGTAGCACCGGGCTTTAATATTATTAGTCTAGGGCATCTTCCACACAATAAATATATCAGTATGTCTGGAACTTCTATGGCAACACCTTTTGTTACAGGTCTTGTTGCCTATTTACTTTCTTTTGACCCAACTTTAACTCCAAATCAAGTTATTACAATTTTAGAAAAAACGGCTGATAAGATTGATGCAACTAACACAGATCCTATGGCTCAATATGACAAAAATGGATTTTCACTATGGTATGGACATGGACGAGTGAATGTATACGAAGCAATTAAGATGATAAAAGAAAATCGTATTCCGCCAAAAGGTAAGGAATATGTGGAAACAACTTTGAGAGTAAACACACCTTTCCCAAATTATACTATACATGTTTATGAAAAAAATACTGGCGTATTAGTTAACATGAGTATTTCTTATAACAAAAAACCTGCTTATGCTGAAATAAGAGGATTACGTCCTGGTACTTACAATGTTGTTGTTAATCAAAAAATGCAAGAAGTAGTTATCGGAAACGATAAAGATATCACCATACAATTTTAAGATGATTAGTAAAAAGTAAAATCTTTTTATGAAGTTTAAAGAGCTACTGGAGTGTATCCCGTAGCTCTTTTTTCTAAACTAGAAGTCTCTCACTAGATTTTGAAAAGTTGTAATAATGTTTCTTTTATGATAAAGTAGACATCGATTGTTTTTAATCAAAGAGGTTAGTTTTATGAAAATGTCTAAGATGTATCTTCCTACATTAAAAGAAGTGCCTCAAGAAGCGCAGATTAAAAGCCACAAACTCCTTCTTAGAGCTGGCATGATTAGAGCATTAGGGAATGGGCTTTTTGTTTATTTACCATTAGGGCTTTTAGTTTTTAGAAAGATTGAAAGAATAATTAGAGAAGAAATGAATAATATTGGTTGCCTTGAATTTAAGCCTAGTGTTGTGGTTCCAGGGGCTTTATGGCAAGAATCAGGAAGATGGGATGCAATGGGACCTGAACTTTTAAGATTTAAGAATAGACTCAACCAAGACATGGTTTTAAGCCCAACAGCAGAAGAAGTTTTTACATCACTTTTACGTTTTGAAGCTTCTTCATATAAAAACTATCCAATCTTAACATATCAAATCAATACAAAATTTAGAGATGAAATAAGGCCTCGCTATGGTCTTATGAGAGCAAGAGAATTTACTATGAAGGATGCTTACTCTTTTCATATAGACGAAACTTCTCTTGACGAAACTTACAATCAGTTTGTGAAGGCATATCAAAACATTTTTTCACGTGTGGGGCTTAAAACTATAGAAGTGAAGGCAGATTCTGGAGCTATGGGAGGAAAAGATTCCCAAGAGTTTATGGTAGAATCTGAAATCGGAGATGACACATTGCTTTTATGTTCTTCATGTGGATATTCTGCAAATGAAGAAAAGGCAGCATGTTTTGAAGAAAAAGTAGATATAGCTTTAAGTGAGCTACCAAAAATTGAAGAAGTTAGCACACCAGATGTTAAAACTATAGAAGCACTGTCAAACTTCTTAAAGTGTTCTCCTAAATCTTGCATTAAAGCTGTAGTCTATCATGTTGAGTCTTCTTCAATTACAAACTCTAACACTATTTTCTTGTGCATTAGGGGCGACTTAGAAGTGAACGAAGCAAAATTAAAATCATTCTTAAAAGCTACTGATATTCATTTGGAAGATGAAGAGGTTATTTTAAAGAAGATTGGTTGCCAAATAGGCTTTTTAGGCCCTGTTGGTCTTAATAAAGAAGTTCCAATTTTTTGTGATGAAAGTGTAATGAATATGCAAGATGCAGTAACGGGTGCATTAAAAAAAGATATTCACCTTTTGCATGTTTTTCCTTCAAGAGATTTTAAAGCGGATTTTGTGGGAGATTTTAGAATAGTCAAAGAAGGAGATTCTTGCCCTTCTTGTCATCATCCATTGTATTCAAAAAAGGGAAATGAATTAGGACATGTGTTTAAGCTGGGCGATAAATATTCTCAAAGTATGGATATGAGTTGTCTGGATTCAAATGGTAAAAAAATCTATCCGCTTATGGGGTGCTATGGTATAGGGCTTGATAGACTTATGGCGGCAGTTGCAGAACAATATTCTGATGATGATGGGCTTAAATGGCCAGCTTCGATTGCTCCATATATGGCAGTCATTGTTCCTGTAAAATATGAAGGCAAAATGAAAGAAGAGGCTGACTCTCTTTACGATGAATTAAGACAAAAGGGAATTGAGGTTTTACTTGATGATAGGAATGAAAGAGTTGGAGTTAAGTTTAAAGATATGGATTTAATTGGCATCCCAATTCGCTTAGTTATAAGTGAAAAAGCATTACCTAATATTGAAATAAAATATCGTGAAAGTAGAAAGATGGAAGTTATTTCAAGAGAAGATGTTATAAGTGCGGTGCTTTCCATGACTAGGCAACAGAATTAGAATTTTTTAATAAGATGGGAGTTATAAATGAATAAATTGGTTTTGTTATCTTCTTTTTTTTGCTTATCTAGTATTTTTCTTTTCGCACAAGACAAAGTTGGCTGGGAAGGCACTTCATCTGGTGACTATGTGATTTATAAAGATGCTTCATGGAAAGAAGAAGCATATTTGGGATTTTTGTACTATAATGAATCCTCAATAGGAACGTTTTTATATATTCCTTCATATTCTCTTCGTGTGAAAATATTATTTAGCGTGGAAGATTTGAATGGGGAACTTATTTTGACAGGGCAGAAAATACTTTCAGAACAAAGGAATGATGAGCTTTATATTCTTGCAGTTAATTATTTAATGGATATCTTGCCAAATCTTTATAAGACAAAGATTAAGCCAGCTAAAAAAGCTGGAATAATTAAGAAAGAAGAAAAGATTTTTAATACTCAGCAGTTTGGCAATTCTTGTACGTTTTATTATTCTTCTTACATTCCATTTTTCTATTTAGATTCTATTTCTGATGAAAATGGTAAAAAGGTTTTGATTTTGCAAGAAATGGGGAGATTAAAAGATGATTCTGACTTTTTTTCTTTTGAGCCAACTAAAATCCCCAGAATAAAATGGTCAGAATTAACTTTGGAAAAGAATCCAAAGAAAGAAAAGAAAACTGTTGAAGGTGTTACTTTTAATCTTGATTCCCAGTGGAAACAAATAGCTGATAATTCTTTTTTTATGGGGGGAATAGCTTTTTTAACTGTCAATAAAGTTAATGGTAAACAATTTTCTGATATTCCAGAAGATGTGATTTCTTCGATGGTAAAAGTGTTTCTAATGTCGGGGAAGAACAGCAAATTATTGCACGAGATGACTGAGTTAATAGAAAATAAAAAGGGTATATTTATTAAAACAGAACATTATGATGTTTTAACAGAGAAAATGATTAAAGACATAAAAGCTGTAATTAAAAGAAAAAATGAGTATGTGGTGGTAAGTCTTACAGTTGATGCAGCTTATTATAAATGGAACAATAGCTATTTTGATAATTTGTTTTAGTGTTTTACTTTTATAAAATACGTGCTTGGCTTGTGCTAGTAATTTCGTAGCTCTTTATATTTTTTTTTTCTTATACTATAC
>CAJPOH010000112.1 GCA_905372205.1 uncultured Treponema sp. | reverse complement strand
GAAATTGTCATATTTTTAAGGAGGTTTCTTATGAAGAAACTAAAAGAAGGATTTAGGAGGTTTTTCCTAATAGTAGCAGTTATTTCTTTGATTTTTGCTTCTTGTAGGCAATCACAAGGTGGAGAAAACCCAAAACCAAAAGAGCAATTTGATGGAATTTTAAAAAAGCTTATAGTGGGGAATGATATCAAAGAGGGAGATGAAATAAAGGAAGAAATGATGTTCAGTGTTCCTGCAAAAAAAACTGTGGTTGAAGTGAAAGTTGTAACAGACCCAGCGAGAGCAACAGTTGTTTTTGATCCACCTCTCAAAAAGGGAAAGCTAACTCTTACAGGTGAAGAAACTACATTAAAAATTAAAGTAGGAGTAGCTCCAAAAATTTCTACATATACAGTTAAAATAAGAAGGTTCGTGCCAGGAGGTGATTTTGCTGACGCACTTGCTGTGTTTGGTAGCAAAATACGAGGTGCTGATGCTGATGTTGAAAAATCAGAAACAGACAGAATCTTAAATGATGAAGAAAATGTAGTGCTGGAACTTGCAGGACCTAAGGCTACAATTTTTGTAGCTTCAAGAGAAAAGAGATGGACAAGTTTTAAGATAAATGGAGTGAAATATGAACCATTCCAATATAAAGAACTCACTTCTGTGGCTTTTGGACGTATAGAACTTCCCGCAAAAGGAAAAACAATAGATATTAAGATTGAAATTGCAGATGAGAGTGATTCTGGGGAATTTAACTTTAAAATTAAGAGAACTGAAGATACTGTGGATGTTCCTGTGAGTAAGTTCTACATACGAGAAGATGATATTCTTTCGGATGGTGTGCGTGATGTTCTTCATGACGAAAGTCAAAAACCAGAGTTTTATGGTGCGGAACCTTCGCGTATAGAAATAGAAAGCAATGAGAATGCTATTAAATCTTTTGTAATAGAGAATACAACTTTTAATAATGTAGTACAAAAAATAGGTGCAAATAATACACCGGTTTGGACAATTGAGGGGGTAATAACAGGTATTGCGCCTACAGGAAAAGATATTACTATGATTATTAACCCTATAGATACGGAAACATATCATCCAATTACTTGGACATTTCGTCTCGTATATAAAGCTGCAGGCAAGATGAGTGTTAAGTATGAAATTAATGGTAAGGATGAATTAAAACTTCCTTCAGATTTTACTGAAGGAGTTAAAAATGGAACAAATCCTTCTATAGCTCTAAATGCTAAGTTTTTGAATGTCAAGTTGACTTGTGGTGGAAAAATTAAAACCATAAAGATAAATGACAAAACAATTAACGGAGAAGAACTAGTTATTGCTTCAGATTATATACTCACTCATTCACTACCAATAACTCAAACTGAAAAAGATATTGAGATAAAAATTATTCCTGCAGATTTAGGTGTCTATAATCCTGTTGATTTGAAGTTTAAGGCAAAGGGAGATGGTTCAGTTGAAAAGATTAAACCAACTTTTGAAGAAATTTCAGGTGATAAGGATCTACCAAAAGCTACATTCTTGGAGAAACTTGAAGGAAATGATAAGCCTTTGTATCAGGTTATTGGGGAGACGGCAGATGTAGTGATTGATTTGAATGATTATGTTCACGATTTCTTATGCAAAGAAGTAAAAATTAATGGTGAAAAAATTGAAATTGAAGTGATAAAAGATATTTTTGAAACTCACTACAAGGTTAAAAAGAGTTTTGCTGTGAACAAGACAACTCCTATTGATGTTAAGGTTGAATTTATTGCAAATGGTGAGCTATCTGAAAACTTAACATGGCAATTTAAGTTGCAGGGCGGAGGTTCAGCACCTAGTCTTCCACAAAGCAAGGTGAGGATTTTTAGAATCAATGGCATAGGCAATTTCTATAATCCACTTCCTAAAGAACTAACAGACCATCTAAATGATGGTGTAAACCCAGAATATGTTTTTGATGGAAAGAATGCTACAGTTGAAGTAGGCTCTTATGATGCCTTACTTATAGAAAAGGTTGTCTTTAAAATTGATGATGTGCAAAAAGAAGAGCTAGCACCTACAAAGGATGGATATGCTTATAGTGCAAAATATGAATTTGAAATTAACGATCAGGTAGCACATAATATTGAATTGATTATTAAACCAAAAAATGAGCAATATTCTAACCTCATTTACAAATTCAGATTAAAGTGGTCTGGCAAGAAATTTCTTCTTCCACTAATGTTTGGTGTTGACGGAAGACAACAAAAGAATGGATACACTGCAACATTGCCAAACGAGAGTGCTAGATTATCAGTGCAAGCTAGTGAAAACATTATGCATACTGTTGAGATTGGTGAAGAAGGTAGTGAAGAAACTTGCACAATAAACAAATTTAAAGATGCTGAAAATGAAGATGCTTGGTCTGCTTCAAGAGTTGTTTCCTTACTCGATAATACTGGTAATGCCACAGAAAAAACTTTTGTGATCAAAGTAACACCTAAGGATGCTTCAAAATATGAAGTGACCATTTGTAAATATACACTTAAAGGAACAAAGATTTCTGAGGATAATGCAGAGTTTGAATGGACTGTTGGTTCTCATGCAAGACCCAAACTTTATGACACAGTTGAATGGGAAGAAGGTTTGAATAGTAGATATAAAGATGATTATGGTGCTAAAGCTGTTACTTTTGAAGCACATACTATAAGTTCCAGAGCCACGGTGAAATATCAGATACTAGACATGAAGGGTAATGCTATTCAAGGATACGAAGCAAAAAATCTAACAAATGAAAATGGTGTGCACAAATCTGAAAAAATAACCTTGTTTTCTGATAAACCTACAAAGATTAAATTATGGGTAATTGCAGCAGATGGAATTACCATTAATGATGAAAAAGGTAAATGGGAGATGATATACAATCCTGTTGACTTAGCTTGGGAATATGAAAACAAAGGGGATAAAGGATATGAATACAAGAAAGGAGCTTATGACATGATTGAGCTTGAAAAAGATAAAGTTACTGATCCTGCTAAGAAAATTTATCTCGTCTTTGCTCCTTGGAAAGAAGACTTTGGTTACACTGTGGTAAACACTGATCTTCCTCAAGAGCAAACTCCTTTCGTTAAGATTGGTGCTATGAATGGAGCTCAAGAGTATTACAAAACAACAGTTGACGTAAGTAGCTTACTTGATGGTAGCAAACAAGAACTTATGGCAACACTAAAGATGAAAAGAAACGGAAAAGATTGTTTAACGTACAATGTGAAAATTAAAGTTAAGTAGCTATAAAAAAGACACTGGCTAATTCCATAATGAATTAGTCAGTGTCTCCTTTTTAATGCTAGCTCCTATCTATGCTCTATACCGACACTTAAGACTTATAAGCTCGTACAGCTCGGACACTATTCGTATTAGTTTTGGAGTTGAATTGAACATGCCCCCCTTTGAAATATTTTTGCCAAGCATAAGTATCGTTAAGCTCTGATGAAGACCAATAAATATCATCATCTACAATCTTTTCTGTTTTCACTAAAGCTTCATAAACCAAATCCAGTTCTTCCTTACTTGGTAAACACCAGTTGTCATAGTTTCCACCACGATGTTTTTTACACAAAGCTTTTGCTTCTTCCCAATTTCCCGATCCCAGCTTCTCACTTATTTCCCATATTTCATCATTTTCAATACGAAATATAATGCCACCACCAGCTCCTGTATCTCCTATTTTTGGGTTGGTAGGGTCATCAGAATGGTGATGTCCGCCTCCTCCAGTATTGCTACTGCCATTTCCACATCCTGAGCATAACAAGACAACAACTAAAAATAAAAACAACTTTTTCATTCTTATACCTCTTAAGTTAAGAATAGAATAGTAATAACAAAAAGCAAACTCTAAGGAAATCTAGTTTGCACGAATATAATACCTTCTACATGAATGGATCCACTCTATAAAATATTTCTAAAAAGGTCAATTGAAGTTTTAGGAACCGCTGTTTTCAAAGGGATATAAATTGCCGATTTCTAGTGTTTATGTGGGGAGGGAAAGACACAACTGTTCAAAGCAGTTTTTTCTTTCCCGCCTAGAAGCTACGCTAGCAGTACCCCACGCCCCTCCCTATCTTTTTCACGTTGCTTAGGGGCTTCCGCCCCTAAGAACCCCGCAACCATCTTGCTATATATGCAACCTTAAAGCTCACAAAACAATTTGGGGGTCTCGGGGAACTCCCCGAGCGACGTGAAGAGGTGGGGAGAGGTCTTAGGAGAGGGGCGGAGAAACTGCTTCGAACAGTGTCTCTGCCCCTCCCCTAAAAAACGCCTTCATAAATGGCAATTTATATCAATTTGAAAAATAGGGTCTTAGGGGCAACGCCCCTAAAGAAACACTAGAATAGGCAATTTATTGCAAATAAAAATAGGGGGCGCGATCCGCTCGGATCGGACAGTCTCACCCGAGCGGTGCAAGACCTTCGCACCGAGCGGGACGCGACCCTTCACCCGAACGAGAGAAGACCATTCATCCGAGCGAGTGAAGCCCATTCATCCGAGCGAGTGAAGCCCATTCATCCGAGCGAGTGAAGCCCCTTCACCCGAGCGAGTGTGCCTATCCCACTCGAGCGAGTGTGCCTGTCCCACTCGAGCGAGCAGGGGGGCTTTGCACGGGCGAGCAGGGGGGCTTTGCTCGAGCCATTCGCATGGAGGCATGCGAGCCATTCGCATGGAGGCATGCGAGCCATTCGCATGGAGGCATGCGAGCCATTCGCATGGAGGCATGCGAGCCATT
>CAJPOH010000111.1 GCA_905372205.1 uncultured Treponema sp. | reverse complement strand
TGGAAGAATAAAGTTATAAATATTGCAAAGAGCAGAAATACAGGTTTTACAGCAGAAGAAGTTGACCTATCTCCTTTGCCTCTAAAAGCTAAAACAGCAATATTAAATCATCTTTGTGATGAAGGTGTTCTGACTATGTCAGGGAATATTTATATTGAAAAAGGAAGGTCAGGTCAAAATATTTCTTCCGTTGCAAAGTCGATATTAAAATTTGCAATAGAGGCAGGAGACAAAGGAGTTGATGTTTCACGTCTCAATGTACCTCAATACAAAAAAGAAGTTAGAGATTTGGTAAAACTTAATTTACTTATTTGTATTGAAGACTTACTTTACTATCATAGAGATGTTTTTGATAAGGTTGTAAAAAAGATATTGAAAAATAAGAAAAAGGGAGATCGAATGACAATAGCAGATGTGCGAGATGCAACAGGCTTATCTCGTAAATATATACTTCCAATTTTAAACATTATGGAAAAAATGAAAATAGTTATCCGTGATGGTAATGATAGGATTGTTTTATAACTTTTGTATGAAAACCAAAATTTGCTTAAGCTTAACAGAAAAAACATTGGATGATGACTTAAAAGTATTCAATAAATATAAAAATGAAGTTGATGTTTTAGAATTGAGAGTTGATTGTCTTTCTAAAGATGAGCTTTTTAACGTGCATAGTTTTCCATCACTGGTGGATATACCTGTAATTTTGACAGTTAGACGAGAAAAAGATGGAGGAGAGTTTGCATATAATGAAGTTGCAAGAACAATGCTTTTTTCTTTAGCCTTGAACTTTAGCGATAGTGATATAAAAAGGTTTGAGTTTGTAGATTTAGAAAGCGATTTTTTTGCTCCACGTTTGGAATATGCTTGCAAGATGTATGGAATAAAGATTATTCGTAGTTTTCATTCAATTAAAGAACCAATAAAAGATTTTGATTTTGCAATAAGGGAAGTGAAAAAAAACACTTATTAAAATTGCAAGTTATTCGTCTTCTTTACATGACACCTTGTGTCTTTTTCAAGCTATTTCAAAACTAAAAAACGAAGATTTTGTTTTAGTTGCTATGGGGTGTTACGGTCTTAGCTCACGCATTTTAGCAAATTTTATGGGTTCATATTTTGTTTACACTTTTTCTGAAGGTTACATAAAAAAACATTCATTAAACGAAGAATTGTTAGACCCTCACACATTGTGTTCTACATACAACTTTAATAAAATTAATGCTGGCACACATATTTTTGGCATTGTTGGAGCTAAAGTTAATTCTAGTTTAAGTCCTAGTCTGCATAATGCTAAATTTAAAGAAAATGAAATCAATAGCGTGTATATTCCTATTTCGGCAAAAAATGTAGACGAAGCTTGTGAGTTTGTCAAATATCTTGGGATAAGAGCTATTTCAGTTACAAATCCATTCAAGGAAAGTATAATTCCATATATTGACGAACTTGAAGAAACTAGTAGCATTATAGGGTCGGTCAACACTGTTTCTTGTTTTGGAAAAAAGAGTGTGGGCTACAACACTGATATCTATGGTTTTGAAAAAGCATTATTAGAGTTTTTAAAAGATAAACGTCCTCTTAAAACTTCTGTAGTTGGAGCAGGAGGAGTGGCTAAGGCTGTTTGCTATGTCCTTAAAAAGTTAAACTTTAAGGATGTAGTAGTTTTTAATAGAACTCAAGAAAAAGCTAAGATCGTTGCGTCTTTATATGGCTTTGGTTTTGCTTCACTCGATGTCTCTAATTTGAAAATCTTAAAAGAACATTCTGATCTAATAATAAATGCAACATCTATCGGTATGTTAGAAGGCGAGGATGTGCTACCATTTTATGAGTTTTCAGGTTCTGAATATGTTTTTGATCTTACATACAATCCTGAAAAAACATTACTTTTGCAAAATGCAGAAGAAAAGAAATGCAAAATATGTAATGGATATGCTATGTTAAAATATCAAGCAGAAGAACAATTTAAGATTTTTATGGGGGATAAGCATGATAAGCATTGAAGAACAGAAACGCATTGTAGGTGAATATGCAATAAAAACTCTTATATCAGAGAAAAAAATTGTTTCTGGATCTAAAATAGGTATGGGAACAGGAACTACTATTGAATATGTTATTGATGTTTTAGCTGAGTTTGTGAAATCGGGAGAACTAAAAAATATAGCAGTAGTGCCTACAAGTAGTGCAACATTGTTAAGATGTGAAGAACTAGAGATACCTGTTTTTTCACTTAATTCAAAGAGGATTAATGGCTCACTTGATATTAGTATTGATGGAGCTGATAGAATTGATGAAAAGAAAAATTTGATAAAAGGCGGGGGAGCTGCCTTATTGCAAGAAAAGATTATTGCTTATAATTCGAATGAGTTTGTTGTGGTTGCAGACGAAACAAAAGAAGTAAAAAGTTTAGTTTGTGATTTTCCTATTCCGCTTGAAATCATTCCTTCTGCTTATCGCCCTATAGTTTTGGCTTTAGAAAAAAAAGGACTTAAAGTAAAGCTTAGAGAAGGAAAAGGAAAGATTGGTCCTGTTGTGACAGATAGTGGGCATCATATATTGGATGTAAGCTATCCGTCCAATATGTCTATTAATCCTAATGTTGAAGAAATAGAACTCAATAAAATTGTTGGTGTTGTTGAAAATGGTTTTTTTACAAAGACAGATATTATCTTTGTTGCAAAAAAAGATAGCAGTGTGATTTGCTATTAGGAGGCTGTTGTATGTCAGTGCAAAAGATTTGTGCTTTAATTGTGATTTTTATTGGAACTTCGATTGCTTGGGTGATTTTGGGGAGTGCCAACTTAGCTAGAACATCTGATGCGTCTTCTTCATTAAAGTCTTCTATGCAAGCTATGTATGGAGATGAATTAATTATAGATGCTCCAACTGTGTATAAAGAAGAACCAATAAAGTCTAATGGTGCTGTTTTAGATGATGAGGAGTTTATGAAAACTCCTAGAAAGGTTTCAGGAGATTACACTTATACTTATGCAAAATTGGAATCTTCAGATATTAAGATGGATGTAAAATTAGATAGAAGAAAAAAAGGTTATTTGTGGTTTCCAACCTTTAAGGCTCATTTTTCGGCTACATATAAATTTAAGATTGAAGATTTTAATGCAAACGATGAATACTATATGAGTAGCATATTTGCTTCATCAGACAATATTTATAACAATGTTAAAGTGAATGTAAATGGCAAGGAAATGGATGATTTTGTTAAACTGTTAGTAAATAGAGAATTGCCTATTGAACCGAACGAAAAAGGTGAGGTTTTGCTTAACATAGAGTATGATGCTACAGGCATGGAAATATTAAAATACAATGTGGCATCTGATAGTAATGATCTAGTGCAAGTGAATAATTTTAATTGCGTTATTACTACAGATTTTGATGATTATGATTTTCCTCGAACTATGTTTTCTCCAACCACAAAAGAAGATACTGCAACAGGTGCTGTTTTGACATGGAATTTTGTCAATACAATAACAGGCAAAAGTATAGGTTTGATTATTCCTAATAAATTGACACCAGGCTATATAACAGCACGAGTTTCTTTCTTTGCTCCTATTTCGTTGTTGTTTTTCTTTATTGTTCTTATGATGATAAGCACTGTGGCAAAGCAAAATATTCATCCAATGCATTTTTTCTTTTTAGCTTTATCTTTCTTTTCTTTCCATTTAATGTTTTCTTATTTTTCTGACCAAATGCATATTTATTTAAGTTTTACTCTTGCATCACTAATATCTTTAATTTTGACAGTTACTTATGTTATGCACTTTTTGTCTAAAAAAATGAGCTTTGTTATTATTCCAATAACACAAATAGTATATCTATTTGTGTTTTCATTTTCGTTTTTATTCGATGGAATTACAGGCTTGATTGTTACTATCTGTGCTGTCACAACGCTTTTTGTTTTAATGCAATTAACGGCAAAACAAAATTGGCATGAAGTTTTTAATCCTACCAACAAGCAACAGGTATAAAAGAGGCGGGAATTGTGGAAATAAAAGCTCAGTCATTGGAAGAAGTCCTTTGTGGTATAGTATTAGAAGTTCCGTTTTTTCAACGTCCATATGTATGGAAAAAAGAGAACTGGGAAGAACTCTTAAATGATTTATTTGGTACAGAAGCAACTCATTTTTTGGGGACTATTATTCTTAAAGTACAGGATAATGGTTCTAGTAAGTTAAAAAAATATTTGATAGTTGATGGGCAACAACGTCTGACTACTCTTTCTATATTAGTGAAGGCATTGTATGATTGCATGGAAAATGAAAAATACAATATCTTTGATAGTATAACAAGAATACTGTTTTATAAAGAAATGCCTTCTGATAGCGACCAGAAAATCATTTTAAATCATTCTCACAATGATAATTCTCAATTCACAGATGTTATAGGAGAGGTTAAAGATAGAGAAATAAAATCTTCAATTATTAAGGAATTAGATGAAATAAATGTTGATGATGATACACAAAAGTTATTAATAAAAAAATGCTATAAGTATTTTTATGAAGAGCTTTCAAAACGTTACAAGGAAAATTCAAAAGAAGTTGTTTCTTTCTGTAACAAACTTTTAAAGTCTAGTGAAATGCTTGCAGTGATATTTTTGGGAAAAAATGATAGTGAACAAAAGATTTTTGATTCTATAAATACTTCGGGAATAAGATTATCTGCAACAGACACAATAAAGAATGCTCTTTATCAAAAATTAATTGAGTTAGTAAATAATAGGGAAGATGTTATTG
>CAJPOH010000110.1 GCA_905372205.1 uncultured Treponema sp. | reverse complement strand
ATGATACAATAATAGAAGTACTTTTTAAAAAAGGAGTTTTTAATGCGTAGAACTTTATTGATGATTTGTATTGTATTTGTTGTTTCGTGCCATAATGGAGTGAATAACAAGGAAGAAAACCTTCCTACACCAGTTAAGCCTACAATTCCTGACGAAAAGGATAATTTTGTAGAGATTACACCTCCAAAAGCAGGAATAATTGGCTCTAATGCCACTTATAAAATGCCATCAGATGAGTTTTTTTATAAAGGTGTATTTATAGAAGGAAGGAACGTCAAGCTATCTCCCTATTCAATTCATAAATACGAAGTTACGTATAAACTATGGAAGGTAGTGTATGACGAAGCTATAAAAAAAGGATATAAGTTTATGTATGCAGGGCAAGAAGGAAGCGAAGGTACAAAGGGGGCACCTGCAACAGAAAATAATATGCAACCAGTAGTTCACATTAGTTTTAGAGATTGCATTGTGTGGTGCAATGCTTACACTGAGCTTTTAAATGGTAGTGATGTTGAATGTGTTTATAGAAAACCAGGTGATAAGACTACCGTAATTAAAGATGCAACAGAGAATGTGAATAAAGAATATCCTGTTGATGAAGTCTTTTGGGATACATCAAAAAAAGGCTTTAGACTTCCTACAGAGGCTGAATGGGAATTTGCTGCAAGGTTTCAAGGAGATGGTTCAAAGGAAGAAGACAAGATTAATTCAACAAAACATGGAGATATTTATTTAACAAATCTAAATAGTTCATCTGGGGCTATAGCTGACTGGGAAAATAATGAAGCTGTCTTTAGTGTTGCATGGTGCAAAGATAACGCAGAAGAAAAAACGCATTTTATAAAGCAAAAAAAGCCAAACTATTTAGGGCTTTATGATATGTCAGGCAATGTTTGGGAATGGTGTTTTGACTGGTATGATCCTGAAGGTCTTTTGTCTATGGGAGAAGTGGAAAATCCACAAGGAGCAGAACATGCAACTAAAAGAAGTGGACGTGGAGGAAGTTGGACTAGTAATCCAAAAGGATGTTCTGTAGGCTCTCGTGGAGCTTGGTACACATTTAATATTTCGCTTGGAATAGGTTTTAGGTTAGCTAAAACTTTATAAAGGAGGATTATCATGAGAAAATTTTTGTTTTGTTTATGCACTTTCTTGGTGCTAGGCTTGTCATCCTGCCCTCATAAAAACGAGGAGAAAGAAATTATTCCGGATCAAGAAAGCAAAGAAGCTAAATTGGTAAAGCTTGATATCAACGGAGACATAAAAGAAAATCTCAATCCAAAAGAAACTCAAATCTTTTATGTTGCAAAAAATCTGGCAGAAGTAAGCGTTGTGGCAGAAACAGAGCCTAAGAATGAAAAGATTGTTTTTGCACCAGAATTAGAAAATGGAAAACTCAAATTAACTTCAAAAGAAACAAAGCTTTCTATCACTGTGGGTGATAAAAAGAAAACAGAGTATAACGTTGTTATCCAAAAATATGACTCACTTAAAAATCTCATTGACATTATGTTCATCTATGGTGGAAAACAGAAAGGCATAATATCAAGCCCAACCAATGAAGATGTAGAAAAGATTTTGAATGGAGAAGACATTATTGTAGAAGTTGCAGGTCCTAAAGTGCAATTGATTGTGGCTTCAAAAAATGTAACTTGGACAAAGTTTAGAGTGCAAGGTAAGGATGAGCTATTTGCTCCTGTGCCTTTTTATCAATTTGCTTCTGCAGGAACAGTTTTTGTTGAACTGGGCAAAAAGGGAGAAACAAAAGAAGTGTTAGTTGAAGTGCAAAGTAGCGAAAAAATCACTTTTGGAAAGCTAAAGATAAAACGTAAGGAAGAACTCGTTGATGTTCCTGTAGAATCCTTATTAATTGGTGGTGAAGATGTAATAGAAGATTCTAAAATGCTACAAAAACTAACTAAAACACCAAAACCAGAGTTTGATGGAAGTGAACCTAGCCTAATAGAAGTGAGAGCTGATGAAAATGTTATGAGTGAAGTGATGCTTAATAGTTCAAAGGCTGACATTCTTACAAAGAAGGTTGGAGAAATAGATGTTTGGTATGCACAAAAAGAAATACAAGGAGTTTCGCCTAGCGGAAAAGATGTTGTAGTAGAAATTGAACCTATAAACAAGGAAGATTATCAGAGTATAAAATGGGAATTTAAGCTAAATTACAAACCTAAACAAAAAATCAGCTTCGACTATGAATTTAATGGAGTGCAACACTATAGACTTCCTGCAGAGTTTAAACGAGCTTTTGAAAAAGATCAAAATCCTATTTTAACAGTGGCACACAACTATCTAAATATAAGTCTTAAAACAGGAGCAGAGCTTGAATACGCAATGATTAACGATGAAAAAATAGAAGGTGCTAATATTGTTGAAACTTCCACAGGCTATGTCATAAATCATTCAATTCCTATAGGAACGTCTGAAGAACAAATTACTATCACTTTAGAACCAGTTGCTAAAGGAAAATATTTCACTCGGCAAGCAAAGTTTAGAGTGATTGGGACTGACATAAAAGCAAAATTGCAACCTGTCTTAAAAATCAATGACTATAAAGATTTTAACAAGGTGGAATTTCTTGATAAACTATCTGATGGTTCAAAGCCACTGCATAAAATAGCAAAAGAAGACGCAACAATTGAAATAATTTTGAGCGATTATGAATATAAGTTTTTCTCAAACAAAGTGAAGATTAATAATGAAGAATGTAAGCTAGAAAGGGGGTTGCAAGGCAGTGTTACATGGGTTTATAGAGGGAAAAAAGACTTTCATTTGAGTAAGACTGAAGCGACAGAGATAAAGATTGAATTTATTGCAAAAAATGAAGCTATAGCAGAAGGTCTTGTATGGCAATTCAAATTACAAGCAGGAGGAGAAAAACCACCAATTCCAGAAGACAAAGTACAAATTATTAGAATTAATGGAGTTGGAAGAGAAGGAGGAGATAAACTCCCAAAAGATTTTGTTGATCATTTAACAGACGGAACAAAGCCTCATTATTCTATTACTGGAAAAAAAGCTAAAATTGAAGTGCAATGGACAGGTGATGAATATCCTAAGAACATCAATAAAGTTTCTAATAAAGTGGTTTTCACTCTATTTAATGAAGATGGAAGCCAAGAATTAGAAAAACAAGAAGTAGCTTCTCGCAAAGTAGATAATATTTTGCATGGTGTAGAACACACATTCAATTTTAATGACACAAATAAATATTTCATTAAGATTGAAATTATGCCCATCAAAGAAGATGAATATTCATCTTTGATCTATTCATTCATGCTTTCTGATTCTGGACTTTTACCGGAAATTCCTTGCAAAGCAGGATTTGCAGGAAAAATTGCAAAGTCCGGTATTTCAAAAACCCTTAACTCTGAATGGACTGAGTTTTTTGTGCAAGCAGATGATGACGTTATGCAAAGTGTAACTATTGATGGTGAAGAGTCAACTGTAAAAGAAGCTATAGATACAGGAGGGACAAAATTTTACCACGCTAAAAAAATCTGTGAGTTGCCCTTTGATAACGAAAAAAACTTTACTATAAAAGTAATACCAAAAGATACCTCAATGTATAGAGAAACAGAGTTTACCTATACACTGAAAGGAAAAAAAGTAGCAGATAACAATGCTGAGTTTGTAAACAAAGGAACTTCAACTACATTTAAGCCTAAAGTTTCAAATCATATCGAATGGAAGGCTGGAATTACACCACCGGAATACATAAATGAATATGGTGCTATCGCAACGACACTCACTGCATATACCGTGTCTTCGCGTTCAAAAGTGAAGTATAAGAAAATAAATCCTATCAATGATAGCGACATAATAGGAGAAGCAGAACACGAAATGACTAACACTCACGGAATGCACACTGCAAGAATTGAGTTTTTCCCATTCAAGCCTACAAAAATAAAAGTATGGGTTATAGCCCCTGATGGAAACACCACACACAAAAAGAAAGGTGAATATTCTTACACTTACAATCCTACTCCTTTGCGTTTTGACTATGCAACACATACTGTGGGTGGAAGTTTTCCAAAAGACAATATAAGCTACGACACAATAGAAATAGATACAAATAAGGTTGTCGCTAATAAACTCTATGTGGTCTTCTGCCCATGGCCTGAAAAAGATGGTTACACAATTGATAACTCTGCACTTCCTCCACATCAACAGGCATTTACCAAACTTGACGCAACTAAAAGTAGACAATGGTGGCAAACAATCATTGATGTAAAAGATGTTATAGATAACAATAACACTCTGGAAATTCAATGTCCTATCAAAAAAGATGGAGTGGAATGTTTTACCTACAAAGTAACAATTAAGAAGAAATCCTAATTTTAATGATTAGACTTCACTCGCTCGGGACAAGGATCACGTCCCGCTCGGTGCGAAGGTCTTGCACTGCTCGGTGCGAAGGTCTTGCACCGCTCGGGACAAGGATCGCGTCCCGCTCGGGACAGGGCTCGCGATCCACTCGGATCAGACATACCCGCTCGGCCGAGCAAAGACCCTTTGCTCGAGCGTGCAAAGACCTTCTGCTCGAGCGTGCAAAGACCTTCTGCTCGAGCGAGAGAACCTGCTTCCTTCGAGCGAGTGAACGAGGGTCTTAGGGACGATGAGCCCACAATTACACAATTACGCCCCCCAAAATCTCAAAAATGTTGAAATATACGCAAAAATGGAGTATATTACCTAATGATGATATATAGAAGAATTGCCGACAGTATACTTTCTCACAAAAGAACACACAAAGGCATTAAGGCACTTGACAAAGTTGCTTCACGCCACATAATCGCTCTGTCGCTCTGTCGCTCTGTCGCT
>CAJPOH010000109.1 GCA_905372205.1 uncultured Treponema sp. | reverse complement strand
ATGCAAAACAATGCCACTTCGTCAGTTTTTAAAATTTTCTTCATTTTTTTATCAGTTAAAGGTAATAACGAAGAGAAATTTTTAAGCTTTACATCACGAATAAGATTAGCAAAATCAGAGGAAGAATATTTAGTTTGGCAAGAAAGAAAAGTTGTAGTCAAAAAACAACATATCGATATGGCTAGTTTGAGGTGTTTTTTCATAGAATCTATTTTGCAGGAATAGTTATATAAGTGCCAGCAATTATCTTATGAGGGTTTTTAATTTTATTATATCTTGCAATTTTTTTATAATTCCAAGGGTTTTTATAGAAATTGCCTGAAATATCCCAAAGTGTATCACCCCACCTTATCCTGTAACGAACAGCCTTCTTTACCGAATCATCTCTAACAATCTTAACTTCTTCCTTTATTTCTTCATTATTAAGTTCAACCTCTTCTTTAGAGAATGATTCTTCTTTAGTTGGAAATGGTTCAGCTTCCTTTTTGGGAGCTTCTGTGGTAAGTTCATCAATACTAAGCTCTTCTACAGGTTCTATTGAGTTATCTTCAATTTTAGATGAAATATCTTCTTCTATGACATCAATAGTTTCTATGGTTTTGGGTGTTTTTATCTTGTTTTTCAAAAATAAGGCTACAACCAATGCTAAAATCCCTAAGAGTAAAACAATCAAAAATATTTTTAGCCATGTTGGAAAGCTTGAACTCTTTTCTTCATAAAACTCATCATCATATAATTCATCTCCGTTAGTGGTTTGAAAATCTTTATCATCATCTAGGGTAACATTATCAGAGATGGAAGATATGCTTTCTTTTTGAGTATCATCAGAATTAAAAGAAAGATCTTCATCACTATTGAAAGAAGAAAAATCAGAAGTGTTTTCAATATCAGATACCCCAACACTATCAAAAGAAAAATCATCATCAGTTTGAGAAGAGAATTCAGTTTCTGCTTCTTCCGTTTTCTTATCTTCATCCAAGATATTATCTTCATCCAAAGCGGAAGAGCTATCAAAACTCGAAACATCAAAGCTATCAACATCGGTTGATACATCAAAATTATCAAAACCGTTGCTAGAAAATTGACCTAAATCATCTATAGAAATAGTGAGGGATTGTTTGTTTCCCGAATCCTTATCAATTGCCTCTGCATGCAAATTTCTATTTTCATCAAGTTTAAGTTTAAGAAAAATGGTTGCATCCCCACAGCTCATTTTCTTTAAATCTTCTATTATTAGAGAGCCAATGTATACAGGCTCAAATTCTCCATCAGACTTGAATAAATTAATTTGAACGCTTTCTTGATTATCACGAACAGTAGTTAGCTCAAGTTCTTTTTCAATGGGAGCCTTCCCTTCTTCATCTATGATTGGGAAAAAATCATGATTTGCAAGTTTTATACCAATTTGTGACACACTATACTCCTTACGACTTCTGTACAAGCCTATCTCACACTGTAAGAATAGCACATAATAATCAAAAATTAAAGAGGAATTGTTAGTCTTATCGGAAAAAATTCATTCACTATTAAACAGAACATGTTCACTAAGAGTTTTCAACAAATAAATATGAGAACTTGAGAAAAATAGGTATTTACAAAATGTTAAATATTTGCTAGTATGCTCCACATATTTACTATTGCCGGCGTGGTGAAATGGTATACACGATAGACTCAAAATCTATTGGGGGCGACCCCGTAAGAGTTCAAGCCTCTTCGCCGGTAATCTTTTTCGGTATTGGGCATACCAGTATTTTCGTAGTGTCAATTTTAATAGCATCTTTACATGCAAGTCTATTATTCAAATAGTTACCCCTCTACACATTAAAAAAAAAATGTACTATCATACGTCTTTTAAGGAGGCACTGATTAATTCGAAAGCGAATTAATCAGTGGCATCCTATGAATCCTTAACCTTTCTCAAGTTGCCATCCAACCATAACTTATGGCAACTTGAGAAAGTGAGGGAAACGCTGGTTAAATGCTCCGCCTAGTAGCTGTCGCTGGCAGTAACCTAGCTTTAATCAGCGTTTCCCTAACAGTTCACCATTTAAGAGGAAAATATGCGTTCATTCTTAAAACTTACACCAGTATTGCTTCTTGCTGGTTTGATGATGATTTCAAACATTGAAGCTCTCTCAATATTTTTTGGTTTTAAGCTAGATATTTTAATCATTGCACCTATTTCGGTAATTTATGCATCTTTTATTGCAATTATAACCGAGAAACTAAAATTTAAAACAGTGTTAGATTCTGCTATAGACAATGTGAAAGAAATGCAATTAGTGTTTTTTATTTTGATGTTTGCCTATGCAATGGCAGATGCTTTTATGTCAACAGGAGTTGGGGCTGCAATAATTTCTTTAAGTTTAAAAATAGGTATCTCTGCTCGCACTGTGGCTCTAGTAGGATTTTTAGTAACTTCAATTTTATCTGTAGCAACAGGCACTTCATGGGGAACATTTGCAGCATGTGCTCCTATTTTTTTATGGATGACTCACATACTAGAAGGAAACATTGTTCTAACCCTTTCAGCAATAGCAGGAGGCTCTTGCTTTGGAGATAATTTAGGACTCATTTCGGACACAACAGTTGTAAGTTCGGGAATTCACCAAGTTGAAGTAACAGATAGAATGAAAAATCAAGGATTGTGGTCTATCTTTTGTTTAGTCTTAGCAGGTATTGTGTTTTTTATTGCAGGTTCTGGGCTTTCATCTTTTTCAGTTTCTCCAACAAAAGCAATAGAAGCAATTCCCCAAGATGTATGGCTAAAACTTCAGGACGAAAAACCTGTAGCAATAGATTTACTTAGACAAGTGCAAAATGGAGTTCCTTTTTACATGATTGTTCCCTTAATTCTTGTAATAGGTATTGCACTTAAGGGATATTCCACACTCCTTTGCTTGGGTGTTGGAATTCTTTCATGCTTTATTCTTGGAATGTTTGCAGGAACAGTAAAAGGTATCATTTCTTTTTTAGACATAGTCTACAATGGTTTTACTGGAGCAGGTTCGTGGGTGATAATAATGATGATGTGGGTAGCAGCTTTTGGTGGGATAATGAGACGTATGGATGCTTTTCGTCCTCTTTCTGTTTTAGCTGTTAGCCTTTCAAGAAACGTAAGACAATTGATGTTCTGGAATGGCGTAATTTCTATTGCAGGAAACGCAGCTTTGGCAGACGAAATGGCTCAAATAGTAACTGTAGGACCTATTATCAAAGACATAACAGATGAAAATATTGAAGGAAACGAGAAAGACATGTATTCACTAAGACTAAGAAATGCTACTTTCTCTTCAGCACTAGGCATTTTTGGCTCGCAATTAATTCCTTGGCATGTATATTTAAGCTTTTTTGTAGGTATAGCAGGCACTGTGTACCCTTTGTATGAGTTCAAAGCAACACAGATAATACAGTACAACTTTATGGCTCATATTGCAGTTGCAACAATCCTTTTATTCACTCTTTTTGGAATAGATAGATTTTTTCCAAATTTTGGAATTCCAAAAGAGCCAGATGTAAAATTAAAAAAGAGCAAGTAAGTATGTATGAGCTAGAAATTGAGCAAGTATGTAGCACT
This sequence comes from uncultured Treponema sp., assembly GCA_905372205.1. Classification (GTDB taxonomy): domain Bacteria; phylum Spirochaetota; class Spirochaetia; order Treponematales; family Treponemataceae; genus Treponema_B. The sequence goes on along the minus strand of CAJPOH010000109.1, from coordinate 1,297 downwards.
TTAGATGCCTCTTCATTTTTGCAAAGCGATTTTTGGGCTAGCTTCAAAGAAGAACATGGATGGTCTTCTTATCATTTATATGTAAAATATCAAAAAGAGGCAGAAGAAAACACTTTTTATTTTACGCTTTTGACTAGACATCTTCTCTCTAACTTTTATATAGGCTATGTGCCTATGTTTCCAAAAATACTGAAAGAAGAAGATTTTTATCCTGAACTTCTTACAGCAATAACAAAAACTTTCTATAAACAATTTAAAGACAGATTGATCTTTATACGTTTCGATTTGGATTTAAGCTTTAAAGTTAATAATGCTTTAGGAGAAGGCTCTCATACTGATGGAGCCAAAAGGCCTCGTCTCAACTTAAAAAAAACTAATTCTTTTTATCTTGCAAAAGCAAAGACAGATATTCAACCCCCTGATACCGTTATTTTAGATTTGGCACTGAAGAAAGATGAGCTTTTAGCCCAGTTTAAGAGTAAATGGAGATATAACATACGTCTTAGTCAAAAAAAAGGTTGTGTAGTTAAAAAGCTGGAGATGAATACTGAGGAAGAAATTGAATGCGGGGTAACATTGTTTTATAATCTTTATAAAATGACTTCTTCTCGAGATGGAATTGCAATACATTCAAAAGACTACTATAAAGATTTATTTATTCTTGCAAAAAAGCATCCAGATGTTTCGTTGCGTCTTTATGTAGCCTTGTATAATGAAGAACCTTTGGCTACTATTATCACAATTTTTTATAAAGATGGAGCTACATACTTATATGGGGCATCTTCAAATGAAAAAAGAAATCTAATGCCGACATATCTTTTGCAATGGCAAGCAATAGTGGATGCAAAGGAATGGGGGGCAAAAACTTATGACTTTTATGGTATTCCACCACTTGATGACCCTCATCATCCAATGGCAGGATTATATCGCTTTAAGACTGGCTTTGGAGGTGTAATTGTTCACAAAGTCGGTAGCATAGATGTTTTTAAGAGTAATCTTCTTTACAAGCTATATTCATTTCTTGAAACTTCAAGAAGTTTTTATTTTAAGAAAATCAAAAAATTACTTAAAAGAAAGTGAAGATTTGCGAATAGAACGTTTTGTATTTGATTTTAAGGCTTATTGGAGATAAATCTAACCTTAGTCATTGCAAGATAACCTACACTCGATGGTAAAATTCTTCTGAATATAATCCTTATACATTTCTGAATGCTCTCCTCAATTCTTTGCAGAATATGATAGCGTTTCTGTACAGAACATGACCTCGTTTCTGTACAGAACACGGACGCGATATAGC
>CAJPOH010000108.1 GCA_905372205.1 uncultured Treponema sp. | reverse complement strand
AGCAATATATATTTTGATGCAGTAAATTTCAAATATGAAGATAATTCTTTTGCATTAAAAGATTTAAACTTTGAAATACGAGAAAGAGAAATTACTGCATTGGTTGGAGAATCAGGGGCTGGCAAAAGCACAATCAGTAATTTACTTTTGAGATTTTATGATGTGGCAGAAGGAAAGATAACAATAGATGGTATTGATATAAAAGAAATACCGTATGATGAATTACTAAAGCGAGTAGGCTTGGTTTTGCAAAGTACGCAATTATTTAATAATACAATTGAAGAAAATATTCGTGTAGGGAACAAAAATGCAAGCATGGAAGATATTATCGAAGCTTCAAAAAAAGCGAGGCTCCATGATTTTGTGATGAGTCTGCCAGATGGATATAACACAAAAGTTGGAGAAGATGCCTCATTTTTATCAGGAGGGCAAAGACAAAGAATCTCTATTGCCCGAACATTCTTAAAAGATTCTTCAATCTTAATATTAGACGAAATTACAAGTAACATTGATGTTATAAATGAAGAATTGATACAAGAAGCAATAACAGAATTAGCAAAAAACAAAACAGTTATTATTGTGGCTCATCGATTAAAAACAATTAAAAAGGCTCATAACATTCTTGTTTTCAAAAATGGCAGATTATGTGAAATTGGAAAACATGAAGAGTTGATGGCAAAAGGTGGTGAATATTGTAGGCTTTATAAAACTCAAGTTGGAAGATAAAGAAGGCACTGATTAATTCGAAAGCGAATTAGTCAGTGGCATCCTATGAATTTTTAATCTTTCACAAGTTGCTATCTAAGCGTAACTTATGGCAACTTGAGAAAGTGAGGGTTACTGTCAGCAACAGATAGTAGGCGTACTGCTAGCGTAGCATTCACTCCTAAAGGAGTGGCGAGGGGATAGGAAATTTATTTTAGTGTAGCCACATACGTAGTCACAACCTGTCAGGGCATATGCCCTGCGACGAGAGGAAATTTATTGGAAAGCAACTACATACGTAGTTGCAACGTGTCAGGAGCTAAAGCTCTTGTGATGTAAGGAAATTTATTGTAATGTGGCTACAGTCTGTAGCCACAACCTGACAAAGCTGAAATTAGCGTTAGCCTAGTAGCTATCACTGGCGGTAGTCTAGCTTTAATCAGCACTTCCTAAAACACTTTTCATTATTTGAATTGCTTTACTAGCTCAGTTATGCAGATGCGTCGCTTTTCACTCGTTATCTCTTTTGATTTTATAGATACAGGAAGCTTCGCAGTTTTTCTATTTAATTTCTTTTAGTACGGCTATTTTAAGTGCCTTTGTTTTTTCCGTTAGAGAAACCTTGTATATATGAGGATTAAGGAGTCTTTTTGATGTTGCATCTAAGAGCTCTAGCTCACTCATGGCAAAAGCTTTTATTTCTTTAAGAGTTGGTTCAGTTTGTGTAATACTGCCGTTCTTTATATATTCTTTTAGCAGAGGTTTCACGCTACTTGCATTAAACTTGAAAAATTGCCATTCATTATCTGGATGATAAAATGTGTAAGGTATGCCACTTTCAATAATTTCTTCCTTTAAGCTAATAACATCAGCTTTCATACTTCCATCTTTATTGTAAAGTCGCCATACTTGCTTTATACCAGGTGTTGTTATTTTTGCGGGATTATTTGATATTTTCATTACAGCCTTCCATTCATCATTTTCCTTCTTATAGGCTGACATCTTATAAACTCCTGTAAAACTTGATTCATCCCCACCTGTTACCAAATTAGTACCAACCCCCCAGCTATCTATTGGAGCTTTGTTCAAGACTAAGGATTCAATAATCTGTTCTGTAAGATCGTTTGAAACAGTTATAAAAGCTTTTTCACAGCCTTCATCATCAAGTCTTTTCCTAACATATTGGCTTAAATAGTGCATATCTCCTGAGTCCAGACGTACACCAAAATTAAACCCTTTTTCTTGCAATTCTTTTCCAACCTTAATTGCACTTTCAATTCCCGATTTTATTGCATCGTAAGTGTCAAGAAGAAAAATTGAATTACTTGGATATAGTTGAGAGTATGCTCTAAAAGCTTGGGTTTCATTTTCAAATGACATCACCCAAGCATGAGACATTGTTCCAAGACATGGAATACCATATTCTTTACCTGCTAGAATATTGCTGGTTCCATAAGATCCACCAATGAAAGCAGCTCGCGATGCACTCATAGCACCATCAGTTCCTTGAGCACGGCGAAGCCCAAATTCCATAATTTGCCCTTTATTTGAGCTTAAAAAAATGCGTGCAGTTTTTGTTGCAATCAAACTCTGAAAATTGATTGTGTTTAAGATGACACCTTCAAGAATTAATGCTTCTATTATATTAGCTTCTATACGAATAATTGGTTCATTTGGAAAGATAAGAGAACCTTCTTGCATAGCAAAAAGAGAGCCAGAGAATTTGAATGAAGAAAGATAAGATAAAAAACCTTCTTCAAATAGATTTAAACTTCTTAAAAAAGTTATATCATCTTCTTCAAAATGAAAATCTTTTATTGTGTTAATAAGTGGCCAAAGACCAGCAAAAATGGAATAGCCACCTCCAAAGGGATTTCGTCTAAAAAACATATCAAATGATGCCTTCATTTCTTTTTTCTCTTTCCAATAGCCTTGTGCCATTGTGAGTTCATAAAAGTCAGAAAAAAGTGCATTAGCTATTTTTTGCATATCATCTCCTTTTGCCATTGAATATTTTTTATTGTCCAATTAATTTTATTTTTAACGAATACATCTGCAAAGTACCAACTCTTAGAACAGAGTATCTCAAATGTCTTTAATCTTGATTTTGTCTTTAAGTTTGGAATCTCAGTTATAAGAGTTGAAGCATCTTTTCCTGCAAAACCTAACACAAAGCCTTCTAGTTTGTTGCAATCAAAAGAATCTTTTGTTATATCAACATTGCAAAGACGTATAATATAGCCTTTAATTGCAACAGGTGGATAGATTACAACTTTCTCAAAATTAGAATTTGTCTTAAAAATTGGGAAAATTCGTCTAAATGGCTTTTTAGTTAAGCTTTGAAAAAGACTTTGTTCTTCTAACATAGAAGACATGAGGTTATCAGGCAAAAATAAAACTCTCATAGTTATAGGAAAACTAGCCTAGTGCTAGGTAGCAACTAGGCTAGAAGTAAATTAATCTTTTAGATAAGATGTAAACCAATCACAAATCTCTCGCAAGCGTCTAATTCTATGTTTGGGTTTCCCTGATCGAGATAGGTCGTGATTTTCGCCATGAAACAGCACTAACTTTGCTTCACATCCATGATACTTTAAAGCAGTAAACATTTGAAAAGCACAAGCTTCAAAACAACGATAGTCTTCATCACCTTGAATAAAAAGAGTTGGTGTTTTGCATTTATCCGCATATTTTAATGGACTTCTATCCCACATAAACTCAACATTTTTCCAAGGAGTTGCTCCTGCATTTTGGTCTGAGTTGAAGTAATAACCGATATCTGTAATTCCAAATTTAGAAATCCAGTTTGCAATGGAACGTTGTGAGCAAGCAGCCTTAAATCTGTCTGTGTGTCCTATGATCCAGTTAGTCATAAAACCACCATAAGAACCACCTAAAACACCAACCTTTTTAACATCTATTTCTTGATATCTTTTTAATACTTCATCAGTGAGTGCCATAAGATCGCTATAATCTATAGTTCCATATTTGCCACGTATATCTGCAAAAGCTCTTCCCATTCCATCAGCTCCACGTGGATTAGTATAAAATACAAAAAAACCTTGATTTGCAAGAAACTGCATTTCATGATGAAAGACAGAACCAAACACTGTTTTAGGTCCGCCATGTATAGAGAGGAGAGCAGGGTATTTCTTACCTTTTTCAAAATTGGTAGGTTTTATAACAAACCCATGTAAGTCAATTCCATCATTTTTAAACCAAAACTCCTCTGGCACACTCTTATTAAGGCTATCTCCATAAGAATTATGAAAGGTAAGCCTCTCTTCTTCTTTTGAGGGTTCTTTAAGGTAGATTTCTTGTAGATCTTGTCCTCTTAATGCAACAAAGACAATTTTTCCATCTCTTACATCAAAACAGTCTACAGAACCTTTTTTTGTGATAACACGTTCTATCTTTCCTGAAATATCAATTGTGTTAAGGTACGAAGAATCATCTTCTGTGGTGATAAAATAATACTTATCTCCTGAAACAAAAGATTGCCTTCCTCCGCCTAGTCTTACGTCTGTTCCAACTGAATTCCACAAACTCTTATCAAAGTCAGTTGGGCTTATCATTTTAGGAGATGCAGATAGATTGCTTCGTTCTACAACGTAAATATCTGCATCTTGGTTTATTCCATATTTTTTTCCGTCAGAGCCTGTAAACAAAATATTTTTTCCAAAGAATTGAATATCAGCATACATAAAAGGCATATCTTTGTTTATTTCTGTAGTTTTTTTGTCTTTTGTATTGTAAAGCATGAGTTGGCTATATATTGGAGCTTTGTCTTTGTATGTTGATGTAGTGAATAGAATCTCGCATTTTTCTTTATCTACCTGAAAGTCACCTACGGAAGTGAATTCATCTGTTAAAGTTTCTCCCATCATGTTTTTAACGTCATAAAGGTATAGTCTACTTCTCTTTCTTGAGATGAAACCACCACCATTTGCCCAAAATGGAATTTCTTCAAATGTTTCGTAGTCTTTTTCTTCCTTCTCAGCTTCTTCAGCTTCTTCTTTTCCGTGTTCTTGAACTTTGTCTTTTTCCCAATATAAAAGTGCTACTGCTTTATCATCGTTTAAGAATTCAAGCTTTTGTAGTGGGTATGGAAATTCATATAGTTTGACAGCTTCCCCTCCATGCACTGGAAGACCATAAACAAAGGTTTTCTTTGCATTTTTT
>CAJPOH010000107.1 GCA_905372205.1 uncultured Treponema sp. | reverse complement strand
TTTTAACACTAGCCATAAAAACACCAAAACTATTTATTTTCAAATATATCTTTGACAGAAGATATTGCAACTGCACCATCTTCATATAAACTCAAAGCACCTTCATTTTTCCGAGAATACAAAATATCCTTGCAAACAAAAACATCTCTCCCCTGTTCTAAAGCAAAATCTGCTGTAATCAGAGCACCAGATTTTTTAGGAGCTTCTAAAACTAAAAGAGCTTTTGAAAGACCTGATATAATTCTATTCCTCTGTGGAAATCTAAATTTAAGAGGCTCTGTAAACGGAGGATACTCACTCAATAAACACCCACAACTTGAAATAATCTTACTAGCTAAACGAATATTGGTTCTAGGATACACTCTCTCCACTCCACAAGCCAAAACTCCTATAGAAACGCCTCCTGCTTCAACACATCCACGTTGTGAAAAAGAATCAATACCACGTGCCAAACCTGAAACAACAGGTAAAGAAAGGTATGCACATTCTGCTCCAATCTTTAAAGCCATCTTAATACCTTCACCTGTTGGGCATCGAGTTCCTACAATAGAAAGCATATTAAACCCACAATCTGGCAATGCTCCTCTAACAAAAATTGAAAAAGGTGGATCTGGAATCTCCTTAAGTTGAAATGGAAAATCTGTGTCTTCTACCATAATCATCCTAATCCTATAAAATTTGAGAACATTTAACGCTTTTTCCACAATACCTTCAAGACTAGCTAGATCAAATTTTGTATTCAATCTTCTATTTGTAATCATCGAAAGATCAACTATAGAAGATGAAGAAAATTCTTTAAGAGAAGAAAAAGATTTAAGAACAACGAGCTTCTCATGTGTCTTTAAAAAATCACAATAAGATAAAGCTAGTATTAAAGAGTTATCCATAGAATTATTTTTTATCAGAATTCACTAAAATGATATCTATATTCTCCTTTGCTTGTTTTCTTTGTGCTTCATTTCCACTTATATCAATAATACGCTGAAAGGTGGTAATAGCCTTCTCATTTTCTCCAATCATAAAATATGCTCGTCCCAATAAAAAAAGCTCTTCAAGTGGTTTCATCTTTCCATCTATAGCTTTTTCTAAGAGCGGAACAGCTTCTTCTGGCATATCAAGTTCAAAAACATATAAAACAGCAAGTGCATATATAGCTTTGCTATAATTCGCATCTATTTCTATTGCTCTTTTGTATGCTTTAACAGCCATCTTATAATACCGTTCTTCAAGACCATCATCTTCAAAGTCTAGCGAGTTTTTAGCCATGAAAGCAGCACAAACTCCAACTCTGTAATATAAATTCTGATTTTCAGGATAAAATTCAATAGCCTTTTGAAAACATCCAAGAGCATCCTTATACATTTTTTTATCTACATATCTAGTTCCAAGAATCTTATACCAAGTTCCTACTCTTTCACTTGCCACCATTATGTCTTCAATACGTCGCTCATATTTTTTTATTGCTTCCTTCAATTCAGCTTCTGTGTTAGGATTACTAACTCCTTCCTCATATTCTTGAACTCTCTGTATAAAGCTTTTACTATTGCATGATGGGAAAAAAACAATCAAAAAAATAAAAAATAATACTTTAATTTTCACTCATATCTCCTTATAAAAATACAAAACAACTAATTAATCGTCTTCCTCTAAATATCTATTATGAATTCTCTTTAAATCTTCATTACTCACATGAGTATAAACTTGAGTTGTTGTAATGCTAGAATGCCCTAACAAGCACTGCAAAGATCTAAGATCAACTCCTCCTTTTAGTAAGTGAGTTGCATAAGAATGACGCAATGTATGTAGCTTGGTATTAATGCCAACAATCTCAGAAAGCTCTTTCATTCTCTTCCATATACCCTTCCTACTTATTGCATTTCCAAACTTATTCAGAAAAACACAACCAGAATTTTCAGTGTTTTGTGGATATTTTTTATTCAATAGTTTAGGTCTTTGCTGATTAATATAAGTTTGTAATTTTTCCTTTGCAACATCACCAAAAGGAACAATCCGATCTTTACTTCCCTTACCAGTGACTTTGATAAGGCTTTCATCAAAAATTACATCTTCTAATTTAAGAGAAACTATCTCACTCACTCTAAGACCTGCCGAATACATAAGTTCAAACATAGCCCTATCTCGCATATTATTTGGAGTTTTCTCTGGTATAGCATTCAATAAAAGATTGATTTCTTCCAAATCTAAAACATCAGGTAAAGTTTTTTCTCTATGAGGGCGTTCAATATTATCCATAGGGTTATCACATCTTTCTTTTTCCAAAACTAGAAATTGATAAAAAACATTAAGAGCTGCCATATCTTTAGCAATAGTCTTCCCCATTTGCCCCATACTAATTTTTTCTGCAAAAAAATCAATACAATCTTGAGTAGTTGCTTGTTCTACATCTCGACCTTTTAAAAATTCTTTAAAAGAGCGAATTGTGTACAAATACGTTATAGCAGTCGTCTTTGAATGTTGCCCGGAAGAGATTAGATAACCATAAAAAATCTTTAACTGATTATTAGACATACACTATTTTTTAGCATGCCTATAATAAGCAGGCTGTTCAAGCTCACTATCACTAGGTAAAGAAGAAATCCTGAAATCAAAATCCCCAACCCTAGTTTCCATCGCTTGTTCATAAGGAACTCTTGAATTACGAGCATTAAGTCCTGGTAAATGAGGTTGCTTAACCTTATTCATTTTTCCCCACTCACTTCCAGATATAAACTCCCCATTAAGTGCCAACTCTTCCTGTTTAACTTCTTTCACTTCAACAGGTTTAGGTGGAATAACTATCTCTTTTTTGGCTTCCACAATAGGAACTTCTTCTATATTTTCACTCTTAACACTTGCTTCATCTGGGAAACCTGTAGCAATAAGAGTAACAAGCACTTCTTCCCCGGTCTCATCCGTATTATCAAGGCCTGCAAATATTTTAGCTGCACTATCAACATTTCTCGTTACCAAAGCTTCTATTGCTTCTAACTGTTTAGTCTTTAAGTTTTTTCTGGCCCCCCTAAGATTGATTAAAACACTCTTAGCCCCATCAATACCAGAAGTCTCCAAAAGAACATTTGAGAGAGCAGAAGTTGTAGCTTCAATCATAGCATTTGCACCTTCAGCACGTCCCGTGGCCATGTGAACTCTTCCCTTTTCTTTTAAGCACGACTTAATATCACCAAAATCAACATGCATATATCCTGTATGGCAAATAACATCTATTATTCCTTGTATTGCTTGACGCAAGATATCATCAACTTTTTCAAAATCATCAAAAACACTCCTGTCGTCATCATCATCCGCTTCCATCAATTTTTGATTTTCAATGACCATGTAAGAATCTACATCTTTTTTTAGGTTTTTAATACCTTCCTCAGCAATTCTCATTCTAGCCCCACCTTCATATCTAAAAGGTTTTGTGACTACTGCAACAGTTAAAATGCCAAGTTCTTTTGCAATTCTTGCAATAACAGGTGCTGCCCCTGTCCCTGTTCCGCCCCCCATCCCTGCGGTAATAAATAATAAATTAGCTCCTTGAATAGCCTCTTTAATCTTTACTTCATCTTTATTAGCAGCTTCCTCTCCCTTTAGTGGATCTCCACCTGCTCCCTGTCCATCTTCACCAATATAAATTTTAACTGGAGCTTTGGAGCGAATATTCAAAGTTTGAGCATCTGTGTTAACTGCAATAAACTCAACACCTTTAATATCACAGTCAATCATCCTGTTAACTGCATTTCCACCGCCACCACCTACACCAATTACTTTCATTACAACTGGTATACCAGTTTCTTGTAAACACTTAATATTCATAAAGCCCCCTTACCCCCTAAATGAGCATAATTAAAATAAATTTTTAAACACGTCTTTTAACTTACTGAAAAATGAAATTCCAGAAGATTTCTTCTTCTTTCCTTCAACATAATCACCCAACTCTGTAGCTTCTGCTACAATTCCCATCACAGTTGCAAATTCCGAACCTCTATATTCGCCTTTTATATGACCTAAAAGACCAGGAACTCCTATGCGAACAGCAGAAGTTTCAAAAACCTCAGATGCTACTTCAATAACCCCTGTTAGCAAAGCACCACCACCTGTAATGACAATATTTCCTCCAAGAGGTTTTGTCTTAACAATATTTTCTATTTTTTGTTTGATGATATAAAAAATCTCTTGCATTCTAACTTGAAAAATCTCACATACCTTCGATCTCATAATCCTTATTGGTGCTCTTCCTCCAACGCCAGGTAATAAAATCTCAAAATCTTCATCATCAAGTAAACCACTCCAACAACAGCCTTTAGTCAACTTAATATTTTCTGCAACTTCAAACGAAATCTTTTCCACAACAGCCAAATCATTTGTAATAGTGTCTCCACCAATCGGTAAAACAGTAATTAAGGAAGGTGCCCCCCCATGCATAAGAACCACATCAATAACTCCAGCTCCTATATCAATCAACAAAGAACCTGCTTCAATTTCTTCAGCTGTCATAACAGCCTTTACTGTGCTAAGACCATTATACAATACTTTTTCAACACCTAATCCCGATCTTGTAACGCACTTAATCGTATTTTGAATCGCTGTAACAGAAGCTGTTATGATGTGAGCTTCTGCTTCAAGACGAACTCCAATCATATTGTGAGGATTTTTTATACCTGTCTGCTTATCCACAGTGTAAGATTGTGGAATAACCTTTATTACCTTCCTATCTAATGGAATAACAATAGCCTTAGCAGAATTTATAACAGCATTTATATCATCATACCCTATCTCAGTGTTACCCCCTCCCTTATCTGAAATAGGGTATACACCTTTAGAGTTTATACCTTCAATGTGTGCCCCTCCAAGACCTACGTAGCAACCAGACACTTGAAAACCAGACATTTCCTCA
>CAJPOH010000106.1 GCA_905372205.1 uncultured Treponema sp. | reverse complement strand
ATTCAGAACTTTATAGTTCAATTTAGAAATTCAATAGAACATTTTTATCCACAACATCCTAGTGATGATAAAGAAAAATGGGGTAGTGATGTTTTAAATAGTTTTGGAAACCTCGCTTTAATTACTGTCTCAGGAAACTCTAAATTTTCTAACTTAGACCCTATGGCAAAAGTAATAAATTCTCCTAGTATAATTGAACAAAGTCCTAAACTAATGCTTATGCGTAAAATGCTAAAAGAAAATGGTGAAAAATGGAATAAAGAACTTGTTGAAAGGCATAATAATGAAATGCTAAAGATATTGGAAGAAGAAATATTTAAGTACAATGTATCACAATATTACATAAATATGTAGTAAGTACGATTTTTTCAAATCGCTTTTTAAACTAGTTAATTGACCGCTAGTCTTATTTTATCATATAATAACCCTTATGAGTGTGCGTTCATTTAAAGGGGGAGTCCATCCTCCTGAAAAAAAGGACATTTCATCGAAAGAAGGGATTCGATGTGTGTTACCGTCAAGTAAAATGGTGTGGATTCCCATAACTCAAGGGGGAGCACCTAACACGGTAAAGGTTAAGGTTGGGGATAAGGTGGCTATGGGGCAGGTGATTGCCTCAGCAGAAAGCTTTGTATCTGCCCCTGTTCATTCTTCTGTTTCTGGCACTGTAAAGAAAATTGAAAATCATCTTGTTACAGGCAATCAGGAAGTTCCTTGTGTGTGTATTCAGCTAGATGAAGAGGATAGGCGTGAGTTTTTGCCTCCTCTTGACCCTTTTGAAATTGGCAAGGAAGAAGCTATCAAGCGGATTAAGGAGGCAGGCATTACGGGTATGGGAGGGGCATCTTTTCCAACACACGTAAAGCTTTCTCCGCCTCCAGATGCAAAGATAGAGTATGTTATTGCAAATGGGGCAGAGTGCGAGCCATATCTATGTATTGACGCTTGGGCAATGTATGCAAATGCAAAAGATATTGTTGACGGTCTTTCTATTGTGATGAAGATTGAAAATTGCCCAAACGGCATTATAGCGATAGAAGACAACAAAAAGGACTTGGTTCCGCTTTTGAAAGAGGCAATATCTTCTTCTACAAGCCCAAACAAAGAAGGTATTTCTGTTGTGGTCTGTAAGACAAAGTACCCGCAAGGGGGAGAAAAAACTTTGGTCAATGCAGTGTTGGGGCGTCAGATTCCATCAGGCGGTTTGCCTTTTCAAATTGGTTGTATTATTCAAAATGTTGGAACTCTCAAAGCAATATCCGAAGCTTTTAGGCAGGGAATGCCTTTAATCAACCGCTCTTTGACTATTTCAGGCGGTGGAGTTGAAAAGCCTATCAATATAACAGCTCCTATTGGCACTTGTATTGGAGACTTAATTCCTGAAGTTGTGAGCTTAAAAGAGAATGTTGTCAAGATTATTTCAGGCGGGCCTATGATGGGCTTTGCAATGAAGAGTGCAGACTTTCCAATTCAAAAGAATACATCAGGTGTTCTTTTTTTGACAGAAAAAGAAACATCATTGCAAGAAGAAGATGTTTGTATTGGCTGTGCAAGATGTGTGCAGGCTTGTAGTTGCTATCTTTCTCCCGTTTTGATGGTGAGAGCGTTAAAAGCTGGGAATTATGATGAGGCTGTAAAGCTGGGGCTTATGGATTGTGTTGAGTGTGGGGCGTGTTCTTTTATTTGCCCTGCTCGTATTAAGCTAGTGCAACGCTTTAGGATTGGAAAACAAGTGTTGCGTCTTAAAAAAGCAAAAGGAGGCAAGTAATGGGCGAAAGTGATAAAAACGAAATATATCTTTCTTCTTCTCCACATGCTTTTTCTCGCACAGAAACAAAAGACTTAATGCTTTCTGTTATTCTTTCAACTATTCCGTTGACTCTTTATGGCATCTATTTGTTTGGTCTTAGTGCGTTGATTAGGGTAGTTCTTTCTATCGCCTTTTGTGTTGGCTTTGAAGCAGGTTTTAGAAAGATGTTAGGCTTGAAGGTGAGAATTAAAGACAATTCTGCAATTATAACAGGGCTTTTCTTAGCTTTAGTTATTCCACCATCTCTTCCAATATGGCAATTGATATTAGGGGACTTTTTTGCAATCGTAATAGGAAAAGAAGTGTTTGGCGGCTTAGGCTCGAATGTCTTTAATCCTGCTCTTGTGGGGCGTGCCTTTTTGTTTGTTTCTTTTTCTAAAACAATGACCACGTGGACTACGCCTCGCATTAATCCTTTTGTAGCTTTAAGTTCTGCAACGCCTCTTTCTATGATTAAGCCAGATGGGCAGCCTTTTATGGGCGTGGAGACTTTGGCAGGGGCTTTCGGGCTTTCGGTTGAAGGCTTATATACGCATTTGTTTTTGGGTAATCATGCAGGCTGTATAGGAGAGACTAGCACATTGTTAATTTTGCTGGGCGGTCTTTATTTGATTATTCGTGGCGTTATTGACTGGAAGATCCCTCTTTCTATGATTTTTGTGGCAGTCGGAATTACGTGGCTTGGAGGAGTTAATCCTATTTTGACGCTTACAACTGGAGGTTTGTGTTTTGGGGCTTTTTTTATGGCAACAGATTATGTTACAAGCCCTGTTACAGGCAAGGGGCGACTTCTTTTTGGTGCTGGTTGTGGGCTTATTACGGCATTGCTTCGCCTTTTTTCTTCACTACCAGAAGGTGTTATGTTTAGTATTCTTGTTATGAATGCGGCAGTGCCTTTTTTGAATAAATTGGTGAGAAGAAAGTATGGCTATGTAAAGCCTAAAAAGGAGGCAAAATAAATGAAAGACACATTAAAACTTTCCGTTGTTTTGTCTCTTTATACGGTTGTAGCTTGTCTTGCCTTGGCTTTTGTTCATAACTTTACCGAGCCTATAATTCAAAAGGTGAAAGAACAAAAAAGTAAAGAAGCTTTGCAAAGTATATTCCCGTTAGCTACTTCTTTTGAAGATATTTTAGGCGAACTGGGGAATGTAGATGGGAATATAAAGATACAGTCTGCCTTTGTTGCAAAAGAGGAAGACAAAGATATTGGTATGACTATTCAAGCTACAGGTCCTACTTATGCACATGCTACTATTCTAGTTGGAATAACAATGGATAAAAAGATCACTTCTATTAAGTTCTTGGAACTTTTAGACACTCCTAGCTTGGGAAGCAAGGCAGCAGAAGAACCTTTTATTGGGCAATTTAACAATAAGAGTATTCAAGACAATTTTAGTGTTGGGGACGATGTTGTCGCCATTTCTGGTGCTACTATAACTTCAAGAGGAGTTTCGGCAATATTAAAAACTGCCTCATCTTTAATAGATGCTTATATGAATTCAAGAGGAGGGAAAGCTGAATAATGAAAAGTTTAGAAATATTTAGAAACGGTATTGTCAAAAACAATCCGTTGTTAGTTTTGATGATTGGCTTGTGTTCTTCTCTTGCTGTTACGACGAGTGTGGTTAATGGGCTTGGAATGGGCGTTGCTATGACTGTGGTTATAGTGATGAGCGAAGTGATTATAAGTAGTTTTCGTCGTCTTATTCCTGAAGATGCTCGTATTCCTATTTTTATCATTGTTATTGCCTCTTTTACTACTATAGTTGACCTTTTAATGCAAGCTTTTACTCCTGAACTTTCTGTTTCCATGGGCATTTTTATTAAATTGATTGTTGTAAACTGCATTATTATGGGGCGTGTTGAAGCCTTTGCTTCAAAAGAGAGCGTGCCTCATTCATTTTTTGACGCGTTAGGTATGGGTGTGGGCTATACTTGGGTTCTTGTGGCAATTTCTTTTGTGAGAGAGTTATTAGGAGCAGGTTCTGTTGCAGGTTTTCATATTATTGATGAAGCTTATAACATAAGATTTTTTGCAAATCCTCCAGGTGGCTTTTTGGTGTTTGGTCTTTTTATTGCATTCAACTCAGCATTAAAAAGTTTGGGTAAAGCAAAGGAGGGTAAGTAATGAATAAGCTATTTACAATATTTTTGACTGCTATGTTCGTTAAGAATGTAGTTTTAATGCGATTCTTGGCTTTGTGTCCATTTATTGGTATGTCTCAAGATGTTAAAAAATCTATGGGTATGGGTTATGCTGTTTTGTTTGTTACCCTCTTAGCAACTGCCGTAACTTATCCTGTTTATAGGTATGTCCTCTCTCCATTACACTTGGAATTTTTGCAAACATTGATGTTTATTTTGGTTATTGCTAGTTTGGTGCAATTGGTGGAGTTTTATTTGAAAAAAGCAGCTCCTGCATTGTATGCTTCTATGGGTGTGTATCTTGCTTTAATCACGACCAACTGTGCTATTTTGGCAGTAACATTAGACGTGATTGTTGAAGGTTATTCTTTTGTGGAAGCTTTGGTTTACGCTTCTGGTAGTGCATTAGGCTTTATGCTTTCTTTAGTATTGCTCGCAGGATTAAGGAGTAGGGTGGACGTGGCTCCTGTGCCTAAGATATTGAAAGGCTCTCCAATTCTTTTTATCACAGCAGCTCTTCTTTCAATGGCGTTTTCTGGGTTTGCGAGTTTGGTGTAGGGGGGGGAATACTTTAACATCTAGGTTTTGCCGACCTAGATGTGGGGCTGTTGGCGACTATCGTGATTTTTGGACGTATAAATAAAAGCTTTCATCTAAAATGATTTTGGATGAAGGCTTTTTTGGTAAGATAGTTGATATATTTTACTACCATAAAACAGTGATATCACATTATAAGATTTATAAGTAAAAAATCAGAAAATTTGATTACTAGAGAATTGAGACTTGGGTTCTACATTGTAGAAATTATTACAAGTAGTAAAAAATAAGCTTTTAAAACACCAAGAAAACTTGCAATTCAAAATAGCGTGATGCTTTCTTTTATGCTTTACAAGCATTGTTTTACACATTCTTATTTATAATGCGGAATCCTTAAAAATCTAGCATAATAAAAT
>CAJPOH010000105.1 GCA_905372205.1 uncultured Treponema sp. | reverse complement strand
ATATCATTCCAAAAGAAGAATTAAACTACATTCTAGGCAATCCTCCGTTTTTGGGTTCCAGAAGAATGAGTAAAGAGCAAAAGTGCGAAATGAAAGAGATATTTGAAGGAAACAGACAATTAGGAGATCTCGATTATGTTTGTGCTTGGTATAAAAAAGCATGTGAGTATATTCAAGGCACAGAGATACAGTGTGCCTTTGTTTCGACAAACTCAATTTGTCAGGGTTTGCAAGTGCCTATTATATGGAAGGAAATGTTCAAAAACGGGGTACACATCAACTTTGCTCACCAGACATTCAAATGGTCAAATGAGGCTAAGGGTAAGGCAGCGGTTTATTGCATTATTGTAGGCTTTTCATTGCAAGACGAAAAAGAGAAGACGTTGTTTATTTACGAAGACATAAAGGCAGAGCCAAAGGCAATTAAGGCAAAGCAAATCAACGCTTATTTGATGGATGCTGAGTCCGTGTTTATAGAGCGAATGCAAGAAGCTATTAGCGACGTTCCTAAGATGTGTTTTGGGAACATGGCAGCTGATGGAGGGCATCTCATAATAGAAGAAAATGAATACGATGAGTTTATAAAAGCCGAGCCACAAGCTAAGAAATTCATAAGAAAGTTTTTAGGTGCAAATGAATTTATCAACAATAAAAAGCGTTATTGTCTTTGGCTAGTGGGTGCAAAGCCTGAAGAATTAAGGGAGCGTCCTCGTATTATGGAGCGAATAGCAAAATGCAAAGCTGTGCGAGAAAACTCTTCACGCCCACATCTTGCCAACATCCCTTCTCTTTTTGCACAAATTACACAACCTGAAGGGGTGGACTATCTTTTGATTCCTTCTGCAACATCAGAAAAACGTAGATATATTCCTGTAGGTTTTATGGATGGTTCTGTTATTGCAAGCAACCTTAATCTCATTATTCCAAATGCTACATTGTATCATTTTGGAGTGCTTACTAGCCAAATGCACATGGCGTGGGTTAAAGTTGTATGTGGCAGACTTGGCACAGGTTATCGCTATTCAAAAGACATAGTCTACAATAACTTTCCATTTCCTAATGCAAACGAAGCCCAAAAAGAAGCTATCACCCAAAAAGCCCAAGCAGTGCTAAAGATGAGAGCAAAATACCCCGATAGCTCCCTCGCCGACCTCTACGACCCTCTTACAATGCCAAAAGAATTAGCAAAAGCACATAGAGAGCTAGACCTTGCCGTAGATAAGCTATATCGCAAAACTCCATTCAAAGACGACACGGAACGCGTCGCCTTTTTGTTTGAAATGTACAAAGAGATTACATCAAATCTTTCTGTAAAATGATGGTGGCTACAGCTCGGGTTCTTATGGACTATGCCCCCTTTTATAAATGACAATTTATTGCAAATGAAAAGGCGAACAGTTCGAGTAGGACAAAAATAGAATACTTTTGAGTTTTTGATACATCATTGACAATTAAAGCCTATACTCATAAAATGGAGGAAACGAATTAGGAGGCTCAAAGCATGATTTTATTTCTGAGTGATTGCATTTTTACTTCTTCCCGTAATACTGACAAGGTTTTTAGTGGCTACATTGTGGTAAACGATGGTGTAATTGAAGAAATAAAAGAAGGAGAAGCATCTAATAAGTTAAAAGATATGGCTGGTCGCATAGTTGACGCTAGAGGTAAGTTGATTTTGCCAGGCTTTGTGGATGCTCATACGCATTTAGTTCACGGTGGTAGTCGTGAAAATGAGTTAGCAATGAAGCTTCAAGGAGCTTCTTATATGGAGATTCATAAGGTTGGAGGCATTGGAGCAACTGTAAGAGCCACTAGAAGTGCCACATCTTCTGAGCTTTATGACAAGGCTATCACAACGCTTGATCAGATGTTACTGAATGGTGTTACAACGCTTGAAGCAAAAAGTGGATATGGACTTGATACTGATACAGAGATAAAATGTCTTGAAGTAAACAAAAGACTTGATAAAAACCATCCTATAGATATTGTTTCAACATATATGGGAGCCCACTCTACACCTCCTGAGTTTGATGGAAACACAGATGGCTACATAGATTTTATGATTAAAGAAACAATGCCTAAGGTTAAAGAAGCATCTTTGGCAGAGTTTTGTGATGCTTTTTGTGAAGAAGGTATTTTTTCGCTAGAACAAACAGAAAAAGTGTTGCAAGTAGCTAGAGATATGGGTTTTAAATTGAAACTTCATGCAGACGAAATTGTTCCATTCGGTGGGGCTGAGCTTGCTGCAAGGATGAAAGCTGTTTCGGCAGAACATTTGATGGCAGTTTCTGATGCAGGAATTAAGGCAATGGCAAAAAGTGGTACAGTAGCGGTTCTTCTTCCTGCGACATCTTTCTTTTTGATGTCTAAAATCTATGCTCCTGCAAAAAAAATGCTAGAAGAAGGTGTGAAGGTTGCTATATCAACTGACTATAATCCAGGTTCTAGCCCAACAGAGAATATTCAAATGGCAATGTGGATGGCATGCTTTAAAATGGGCTTAAATCCTATTGACATTGTTCGTGGGGTTACCATTAATGGCTCTTATGCTATTAATAGGGAAAAAATAGTTGGTAGCTTGGAAGAAGGGAAAAAAGCAGATATCTTGATTTTTAATAGTCCGAGTGTTGAATATTTGATGTATAGATTTGGATCCAATCTTATTTCACAAGTATGGAAAGAAGGTCGCCTTGTGGTTGAAGATGGTAATGTCATTTATAACAAGTATTTTTAATCATTTTTAGGGGGAATGTATGAAAAAACTCTTTGGTGCATGGTGCCTATTTTTGTTGTTGTTTTCGTGTAAAACTCAAGAGACTGAAAAGGTAAGGGAGAATGTAGTAGTTAAATCGGACAAAGCAGATATTGTAAGCTATATGATTCAGGATGGAAATGGAGTAAAACATTCTTTTAACATTGATAACACAAAAGGGACACTTACTCTTAGTTTGCCTCATGACCATAATGTTACCTTAAACAAAGTAACGCCAGCTATTGTGATAAGTAAAGATGCGATAATTTCTCCTAATTCAGGAACAGAATGTGATTTTTCTGCTGGTAAGACTGTCTCATACACTGTAACTTCAGAAGATGGAAATACAACAAAAACATACGTAGCAAGTATTAAGGTTTTGGATGCTCGAAAGAATTTGGAAGTTGAAAGCATAAAGGTGTATGGAAGTCTTGTGCAAAACAAAAAGGTCACAATTGATGAAAAGTATTCAATTGTAGAAAAATTAAATATAGAAGTTAAATTTAAGGGCGAGAATACGCCTGATTTTTCCGTTAAACCTGAAGCTTTACGCTTGAATGCTAAGGCAGATAAAGGAAATGTTATTCTTTCAACACACCAAACAGATATTTGGAATGCTTGGAGCGAAACCATAGAAGTAACGCGTGGGGGAAATTATACTCCATTGTCCAGCGAATGTAGCGTTATAAGCTTTGTTGCAGATGGCAAAACTGGTGTTATAAATGAAGGAATGAGGACTATTCATTGTGTGTTGCCACCAAATGTAAGCAACAAAAGTGTTAATCCGATAATCAAATGTTCACCTGGTGCTATAATCTCACCCAGTTCTGGTCAAAATCAAGATTTTTCAAACGGGGCTATTTCTTATACTGTTACCGCAGAAAACGGAATTACAAAGAAAATTTATTCTGTCACCGTTGAAAGTGGAAAAAATAACATAGCAGAAATTACATCTTTTAAGATTGGAAATATCGGGGCAAGCATAGATCAAAAATTAGGAAAAATTAGAGCAGTGGTTGATAGAACAGTGTTAGTTAATCCAATTGCTCCTGTTATTACACTTTCAAAAGGAGCAAGCGTGAATCCTGCTTCTGAACAGTTAGTTGATTTTACTAATTCTGTTAATGTTCCTGTTAGATATACCGTGACTGCAGAAGATGGGCATACGACAAAAGTCTATGATGTTACTATCACAAACAAAAAATCTAACAAAGCAGAAATAACTTCGTTTAAGATTGGAAATGTTAATGCTACAATAGTTCAAGACGCTGGTGCTGGGGTTGGCAAGATTACCGCAGAAGTTGAAAAATCAGTTGACCTAAAAAAGATTAAACCTGTGATTGTAGCGTCTGATGGTGCTACGGTGTCTCCTCAATCAGAAGAAGAAAAAGATTTTACTAAGTCTGAAACTACGCCTGTTGAGTATACTGTTAAATCAGAAGATTTGAGCAAAACAAAAAAATATTTAGTTACTATCACGCATAAAAAATCTAACAAAGCGGAGATCACTTCGTTTAAGATCGGCAACGTGGAAGCAGTAATAGATCAAAATTCTAATACTATTAAGGCAGAAGTTGAAAAATCAGTTGATCTAACAAAGATTAAACCATTGATTGTAGCATCAGAGTATGCTGTTGTATCCCCTAAATCTGGTGACGAAAAAGATTTTAGTAATTCTGAAAATGAGCCAGTTAGGTATACTGTTACATCAGAAGATTTGACTAAGATAAAAGGATATAATGTTACTATTACGCATAGGAAATCTGACGAGGCAGAAATAACTTCGTTTATGATTGGGGATGCAAAAGGTAAAATTAATTCAGATAAAACAATATATGTTTTGCTCAAATTTGGAACTGATCTTAAAGACATTGTTCCCACAATTGAGATATCTCAATATGCAAAAATATCTCCTGATCATGGAACAAAACAAGATTTTTCAAATGGTAAGACTGTTGAATATACTGTAACTTCAGAAAGTGGCAAGGTGCAAAATAAATATACTGTTTATGTGAAAAAAGAATTGCCCGAAACTAAAATAAAGATCTTTACTGAATTTTATACGCCTACTGGACCTGGTACAGGAACGATTAAAATTCCAAAAAAAGAAAATAAAATCGAAAAGAAAAACATTGAAATCACATATAAGGAAGGTGGTCAAACAATAACAGTACCTCAAGAAAATTATAGTATTCACGGAGATCAAACGAATCTTGCAGGTGATAAT
>CAJPOH010000104.1 GCA_905372205.1 uncultured Treponema sp. | reverse complement strand
TTTCAAAATTTAAGAGCCATTCAAAACTATAGTTTAATTTTTTTTTATAATTTATAATGTCGATAAGTTTAGCATAAGGAGAGGAAATAACTTATGAAAGAGTTTAAGGAAGTTAAAGACTTTGTTGAAGGCTTAAAAGACGAGGCTATTAGGATTGAAGAATTACTTACTTCAATTCCTGCTATGGCTCCGGAATCTGATGGAGATGGAGAAGAAAAAAAGGCTATTGCTCTTGAAAAATATCTAATCTCTTTGGGCTTTCCCAAACCTGAATATTTTTATGCACCTGATGAGCGTGTTTCTTCAAAAAGAAGACCAAACATGCTTTTTACAATTCAAGGAAAACAAAAAACATCACTTTGGATTATAAGCCATTTAGACGTAGTGCCTCCAGGAGAAGGCTGGGACGCATCCCCTTGGGAATTGAGGCAAGAAGGAGATAAGATTATCGGACGAGGGGTTGAAGATAATCAGCAAGGTTTAACTTCATCCATATGTGCAGCCTTGCCTTTTATCAAACTGGGTATCACGCCGGAATACACAATCAAACTTTTGTTTGTGGCTGATGAAGAAGTGGGTTCTAAATATGGTGTTTGTTATTTATTAAATGAGCACTCCCTTTTCCAAAATGGAGACTTAATTTTAGTGCCAGACGGTGGAGACCCTAAGGGAGAGACTATCGAGGTTGCAGAAAAAACTACTATTTGGTTTAAGTTTACAACTCACGGCTTGCAAACTCACGCCTCAATGCCTGATTCTGGGAACAATGCTTTTGTTGCAGGATCTGATTTAGTTTTGAGAATGCACAATTTGCAAGAAGTGTTTAACAAAAAAGATCCTCTTTTTGCCCCCGATTATTCTACTTTTCAACCTACAAAAAAGGAAGCTAATGTGCCAAATATCAACACTATTCCCGGTGAAGATGTTTTTTATATGGATGCACGTATTTTACCTTCATATAATCCTGAAGATATTGTTAAGGCTGTGAAAAAAGAATGTAAAGAAGTGGAAGAAAAATATGGAGTTAAGATAGATATTGAATATGATGATATTGAATATTCTCCTCAAACGCCAGAAGATGCAAAGATTGTAAGAGAATTGGGGGAGGCTCTCACTAAGATTCGTGGCATAAGCCCTAAGATAATAGGCATTGGAGGAGGCACTGTGGCAGCTCCCTTACGTGTGAAAGGTTTTGAGGTTGCTATGTGGTCTTCACTTGATGACATGGCTCATCAAGCAAATGAATATGCCCTGTTGAGCAATATAATAAATGATGCCGTCATTATGGCAGCATTGATGTATGGAGTGGAAAACATCAAGTAGTCTTAAAAATCAGATTGAGATTTTTAAGATTACTTATGGGAGGTTTTATGAAAAAATACTTTGGTTTAGTATGTTTGGTGTTCTTTTTCTTTTCATGTAATCATGATAATGGAAAAACAGGTGCACAGGCTTTGTTACCACCTAGCAATCTAAAAGCAGTGGCAACAGAAAATGTTGGAGAAGTCAAAGTAACTTGGAATCAAGTTGCAAACAACTCAGGCTATGTAGTTTCTTACAAAAACACAAAAAGTAATGAAACAAAGACAACTACATTGGGAAAAGATGTAGTTACCACTACGCTTACAGGGCTAGAAGGCGGAACTGAGTATGACATTTCTTGCAAAGCAAAGGGTGATGGGACTAAATTTTTAGATAGCAAGTATTCACTAGCTGTCAAGGCAACACCAAAAGCTCAAGGTGGAAGTGGACCACAAAAGCTGGCAACACCAGCCAATTTCAAAGCAGTAGCAACAGGTAGGGATGGAGAGATAGAGCTTAGTTGGAAAGCAGTACAAAATGCTACTAGCTATGTGATAAGTTATAAAAAGACTGCTTCTACAGATGCCAAAACCACTCAAAATGTGGACAAGGCTGAAGTTTCATATTTGGTTTCTTCACTTGAAAATAATGTGGAATATTCTTTTTTCATCACAGCTAAAGGCGATGGCTCTGTATGGCTAGATTCTGATGAGAGTGCTGAAGTTAAAGCATCTACTGGCAATAACTTACCAGCTCCGCAGAACTTAAAAGTTTTTGCATTAAACAAAGAAGGCTCTTTATATGCCATGTGGGATACTGTTGACAACAACAATGGCTACACTATTAAATGTGTGGCAGAAGGCGAGACAGAGAAACTTCAAGATGTAGCAAAAGATGGAGACTATGCATATTTGGAAGGTTTAGCTCAAGGTAAAGAATATAGTGTTTCCATAATGACAAAAGCTACTTCTGGCTTTTCTCCATCTATCTATTCAGAAATTGTGAAGTGTAAAACATTAGCTTTAGCAGATGTCCTTAAATTAAAAAAAGTTGAAATAGAGGGACAAGATGACATTAAAGCTGATGGTTTTACAGAAATAGCCGTAAACGATGATGGAAGTTTGAGAATTATAGATTCCACCACTCACACCTTTAAGGTAACAACGGAAGAAAAAACTATTACACCACGTTTTGAAGGAAGCAATCCAAAAAGTTTTGAAATATACAAAGTAGAAGGCCTTAACAAACAAAAACTTGAGAATAACAAGATTAAGTTTGAAAACGATAATGTATATTCCTTTGTGATTGTTGCCAAAACTAATAAAGACATGGTTATAAACTATGAATTTGAGGGAAGGGCATTGGCAGGTTCTTTTGATGTGGAAGTTTTGTATCTAAAAGGAAACTATAATGATGGAGATACACCTTCTCAAGATGTGTTAAAAGGCGTTACGGAGTCGACTGAATACCGAATTAATCCTGATCTTAGAAACAGTATGAATTTGAAACTGAACGTCAAAAGAGATTCCACATTGGGAGAAAACCAGAAATTCTTGTTTATGCTTGCTTTAGCTGATGATGCACAAATGCAAAAGCTTGAATTTGATTCTGCTGATGCAAAGACTGCAACAATAGAAGGTAAAAAATACTATTACAATGTTCTTACTCCAGATTCAAGTGGCAAGGCTACAGTGAATGCAAAATTTACTCTTAAATCAGGAGTCGTTGAGCAAAGAAAATATGAGTTTACTAAGTCAGATGCAAACACAAACACAGACATTAAAGCAATAATCTTGGGAGATAAAGAATTTGAACCTGTTGCAATGCCTTCTAGTTATCTTGCAATCTATGTGCCTAAATCATTTAAGAAAAAAAGCTACTCTATAAAGGCAAAATTTGAAAATAATGCCACATATAATCTATACTTTTACGATAAAGGTGCAGACAGTTGGAAAAAAGTCAACGAAGAAAGCAATTTAACGCTTGAAGGTGAAGATGATGAGATAATGCTTGATGTTATTCCCGAAATAGGAGATGGGATATATGCATGGACTGAAGTAACTGTTCAAATTATAGTTGGTGCTAAAAGTGTTCCCGATCAACCTAAAGAGATATTAATGGGAAACACTTCTATAAAAGGAGCAACCACAAAAGAGAAGGCTGTTGCTGTTGACTTTAATGATACTCAAAATATAACCATTAAATTGACTAATAA
Source organism: uncultured Treponema sp. (assembly GCA_905372205.1). GTDB lineage: Bacteria > Spirochaetota > Spirochaetia > Treponematales > Treponemataceae > Treponema_B. Next base: position 1,470 of record CAJPOH010000104.1, on the reverse strand, counting down.
GGCGGATGATGAATATGTCGATGTAGCAACTTTATGTACAATTGAAGAATTCAATAATTTTTTGGCATTGAGTCAAAGAGATAAACTACTGGCAGACATAGCATCTCCCACAGAAGACGATTTTAGTGAGACTGAAGCAAAAGAGTTCGTTTTAATTATCGTTCATGATAATACGGAAGGCTATAAAGATGTGATATATCATGTTTGGTTAAAGAAAAAGGCGTAAACCTTTTTTTCAGGGGATAGGCATTGTGTCTATCTCCTTTTTTTTCCCTTAATTGAAAGAAATGAAGATTGGTGATTGGTAATGGATAATTGGTAATGGGTAATGGGTAATGGGTAATGGGTAATTGATAATTGATAATTGATAATGAACACATAATTACCAATTACACATTAAACATTACCAATTGATAATAGGGTAATTGCAGGACGCACAAAAGGAAGAGGAAATGGCAAAGAACAGGAAGATAAACGTACAAGGAAAGGAAATTACGATTATCGGTGATGAAGGATGTGAATATATTTCTCTGACCGATATGCTTAAAGCAAAAGACGGAGAGTTTTTTATATCCGACTGGCTACGCAATAGAAATACCGTCGAATATCTTGGCATTTGGGAAAGCGTTTATAATCCTGATTTTAATTATGGCGAATTCGACGTAATTAAAAGTCAAACCGGCTTAAACAGCTATAGGTTAAGCGTAAAAGAATGGGTCGAAAAGACCAATGCAATCGGCTTAAGGGCAACAACGGGAAGATATGGTGGCACCTATGCACATCCTGATATTGCGTTTGAATTCGGGATGTGGATTAGTCCACAGTTCAAGATTTACCTCATCAAAGAATTTCAGCGACTCAAAGAAGACGAAAACAACCGCTTCAAACTTGAGTGGAACTTGCAACGTACCCTTGCCAAAATCAATTACCACATCCATACCGATGCGATAAAAGAAAATCTTATCCCGAAAGAAATAAGCAAACATCAGGTGGCACTTATCTATGCCGATGAGGCTGACTTACTCAATATGGCATTGTTCGGACTCACTGCAAAACAGTGGCGTGAAGGTAATCCTGCTAAGAGCGGAAATATACGCGACTATGCCGAACTGGAACAGTTGGTGGTCTTGAGCAATTTGGAAAGCATTAATGCCCTACTCATTAAACAGGGATTGCCACAAAGTGAACGACTTATCCAGCTCAATAAAACAGCTATTGCCCAAATGAAAACATTGGTCGAAAACAGGGCAGTCAAAAGATTGAATAGCGAGCTATAATTGAGGGTGTCCTAGCGGACGGCAATTCTTAACTTTGGTATAAATTGCCATTTATGAAAGCGTTTTTTAGGGGAAGGGAAAAACCCTCGTTCCCTTATGGGCTTTGCAAGTCAGAGCGGTAGTTTTCGCCTAGTAGCTTACGCTGGCAGTTCACTTCCCCTAAAGAACATCTTCATCCCTGCAATTTATTGCA
>CAJPOH010000103.1 GCA_905372205.1 uncultured Treponema sp. | reverse complement strand
CGTTTAGATCCACCATTTAGAAGAGGTAAATCTATATGACGAGGGGCATCTTTTCTATAATTAACAGAACGTTGCTTGTTTTTACCATTTCCCTGATTCCCTTCTAACCCCATCTTGCAAGAAAACAAAAGAAAGAAAGCAAGAAGGCAACAAAAAAACTTTTTTTTCATTTAATTCTCCTTTACTCTTCAACAACAGTAAAGCGACATCTTCCATTATAAGAGTTGCCACCATCATAATCACCATTACCAAAATCAAGATATAAACCACCCATTGGTATATCTCCATCATTATCAACATACTTTTCATGTGGAGCTTCTTTTTTCTTTGCATCAAAAGTCTTTATCACAGATAAAGCAGAAACATATCCTCCAATCGGAATCCTTCCCCAGTTTACTATATCCCAGTAATAAGTGTTTCCAGGTTCATAATTGAAAGTTGGCGTGCTACCATAAAGTTGAGCCCAGTTAAAGTCTCCAATCCTAAGATACTTGTCTTTAATGGTAAGTACACCTGTTTCTCTATTAAATGTTACAAGGTCGTCCATAGTATAATGACGTGGAACTACTTTCATCTCAATTAAATCTTTCAATGTAAAATATCTTCCCGTAAGAGGTAAATACACAAGAAGCACTTCACCTTCATCATCATCAAAAACTACAGCACATTTTGAAGCAAAAACAACCTCTCCATTCCTAGTATAGAGTGTTATACCAAAATCAATTTCATCAGCTGCATCTTTATCCCAAAGCTTCGGATTAGACAATCTTGCAGAGTAATCAATCTTAATTCTTTTCTTATCCTTATCAGGAGTGCTACTAGGATATTTTTTTGTCTTTAAGAGAGGAATATTCTTATCAATCTTGTTAGCATTGTACTTATAAACAGAACCATCCGGAACATCCCCACCTTGACCTTCGACTTTTATATTATCAAGGAAATAAAGAAATGCAGGTGGCACTTTCACTTCAGCAAGATATTCAGTTTCTATAGAGCTTCCTTCATCAATAAAAGCTACCATCTTATACTGATAAGTCTTACCTTCTTCAAGACTAAAATCTGTATCCATAGAACCAAAAGCACTTGCTCTAAATTGAGGTATCGTTGAGCCAACTTTCTTAAATGGTGTATTATCCTCCACACATCTACGATATAAGTCAACTCCAGATATATTGACAACATCCAGCTCGTCAGCAATAAAACCTCGCCCTATAACAATATAAGTAGAAGGTGTTTTAATCGCATCTCCCTGTCCATCAGGTGGAGTATATTCTGTCCATGGCATACCAAAAAGATTTTCAAAATGTTCTTTATGTTCAAATATATTCATCTTAATAGGCCATCTAAACAAAGACACTCTAAAGTTTTCAAACTTAACTTTTCTCGAATCATCATCTGTGTCAAAGCCAGGATTTTGCCCTTCCATCATCTTTGCACCTTCAATAGAAACAAGTTGATGTCTTTCTAATCTATTTCCCGCAACGTCATAAGCCACTAAAACCAGATCGTAAACACCCGAAGGAAAATTAAACTTAAACCTTGCTTGTTGCTCAACAGCGGTCTTAGTCATAGAAATCTGACCATTTCGATTATACTCAGTCATTTCAATGCTTAGAGTGTACATAAAGGGAGTGTTATCAAGCCCTATTGTAACTCCATTTGGCCCCCAAGAAACAGGTTCCACAGTATTACCCGAACTCACATCAAACCAAGCCACCATATCAGTATAGGCTCCTGCACTTGCATCTTCCATTTTGATATGTGCATCTCCACAAGTTAAGTTACAAGGCTTTAATTGCCAAGAGCCACTGCCTCCGCCTCCCATGCCACCACCAATACCACCTGAAGAAGCTTCTTGCTGTCTAAAGAAGAAATAAGCACCATCATTGTATATGGCAGGTGATGAACCTATAGCTGGAGTCTTCACTTGCTTCATAAGACGCACAGGACAACTCCCTCTAATTGGAGCAGTTCCATGATAATCAGAACCACCACTTTGAGTTAGGCTCATCTGCATAAGGTCAATAATCTCACCAGGCATGCCAGTAACATAGTAATGTTCAATCATTGAATCAGCAGTTTCTACATCATCACCTAAAGCATAAATATCATAGTAGCGTCCCGCTTTAAGTTTTCCCCTACCGCTTAAAATACCATCAGCACCAGTAGTTCCAAGCACCTGAAAGTCTGCCTTGTAAAGTTTTCCATTTGTGTCAACTTGTAGCTCCTTATTGGCTTCATGTTCCTTATAAAGCACCGTGGTCCCAACTCTTGCAGAACCGCCATGTGAATCCAAAACAGTAACTTTCGTATCATTTTCATCTGGATCAACAGGCACAATATTGAGTTGGTATTGTCTAAAGTTTCCATCTTTTTCGATAGTAATAGGAATTGTTGTAGCTTTTAGCTCCCCGTTTTCATAATACTCTGCTTGTTTTATCTCATAAGTATAAAAACCAACAGTATTGGGAACATCAGCTTTTATAACATCTGGAAAATTAGAATCAACCTTTTGCAATTGTTGCGTAAAAGTCTCTTTAGTGGTTATCTCTTGATCACCAATATAAATCTTTGCACTATCATCTGTTTTTAACATCTTTAGCTTGTAATCAACACCACTTTTAAGAAGAGCTACTGTATTTTCTGAAACAGCTGGTCTAAAACTCAAAGTAGGCCACACCTTTCCTCTAATCGCAGAAGGCATACTGCCTGAAGGAGTGCCTTCAACTTTTAATACAGTTAAAGCTGGAGCTACACGCCTATCTTCTTTTATAAACCTAAACCTAAAGTTTTTTTGAATCTTTATAACACCATCTTCTCTACCATATTCATCAACAAAAACACCGTTTTTCAACTCTCCACTTTGATAAGAAACCACAGAAAGCCTATGTTCTTCTTGCCCCGAAATAGAAGTTAGTGTAATTTCTTTATAATTATCAGCATCATCGTTACTAGGATGTGTTCTTGAAAAGTCTCCATCATCAACTTTCAAATAAAACCTATAATCCCAAAGATCCGGATAGCTTCTCCTATAGCCAGTTGCAAAGTTGATGTTAAGCCTATCATTTGCAATAAAACGCACACTTTTTGAACCATAAGGAACATAGACATTGTATAAGCCTTCTTCTTCACTACTTTTTACAACTGTAAGTTTTGTATCTTTGGAGTTTTCAACTACAGCCTGAAAAGGTTGTAAGTCAAAAAAAGAAGCAAGAGCAGAGATAAAGCCGTACTTCACCTCATAGTATTTCACTTTAGATCCATCTGGGCTAGTGACCTTAAACAAAAGATCCATCTTTCCTTGAGTATATGGGCAAAATTTGAATTCCATATCAGTATTATGCCCCTCAAGAAGAGGAAGACCACGTCTATAATCAGAAAACTCTGCAACATTCCTATTTATGATAGTGTTCCATTCTTGTTTTTGAGGTAACTTCAAACCTGATCTACTAGTCTGATCATGGTCTACCTCATTCCAACGCCCCACTATCTCAACTTTTGCACCAGGCTCTTTTGTTTTTATCGATAGCGTAGGCTTAGCAAAACCAAACCAAGCAAAAAGAATGTCGTTTAACTTGTATATGTTTTCTATCTTTACGGGAACTTTTTTAATTACTCCCTTTGTATATGGCTCAATAGCCGCCATGTCAAGCTTATCAAACTCAAAGAAGTCTCCTTCTTCCGTTGTAAGCTTAATTAAATCTATCTTTGTGCTTTCCTTCTGTTCTCTGCTTAATGGGCTAAAGCTCAAATGAAAGCTTTGACTTAAATCTTTGTTAGAATCATAAACTATGATATCAATAGGAGTAGAATCTGCACTATCTAAAGGGATAGTATAGGTTTTATACTCACCAGGAGTTGTTGAAGAAGGCGCAACCTCAACTCCTCTAATTTCAACTCTCTGTGTGTCTAATTCAGGAGAGGCAACCTCAAGAGACACCTCAGTGTCATTTGCAAATCTTCTTTCATAAACCTCATTATATGGAAGTTCATCAATAAAATCATCAGTTTCTATATCTTCACCCGCGTAGTTTTTATATTTACACTTCAGGTGAACTAACCTCAAAGCTCCTTCACTAGCCTTTCGACTAATCCGAATCTCAAACGTCTCTCCCGTCTTTTCATCTTCACGATATACAACAACTGGTATTATATTTTCACCAGTTCTCAAATTAAGCTTATGCACAAACTCAAGAGCATTATTAGCAGAAGGAGTTGCTTTTGAACCTCTTATTTTAACATTTAACCCCTTTTCTCCCGTAAGAACCTTAACTACTGCCATGCTATATTTTGACGGAACAGAAGTCATAGTAGAGTTGCGAGAACCGGGTGAATAGACAGACTCAAACTCTCCACCCCTAAACTTAATGGACACATCAGCAATATCAGGCTTTATTGCAGTACCTGTGAATTGCGATTGACCACATGTGAGCAAAGAAAATGAAATCCATGCTAATAGAAGACACGTGCTAAATCTAAACACTCTTTTCATTAACATCCTCCTTAAATACAAAACCCTCAAACATCGTAAACAATAAACAAAGAAAGTAGGATACTACTATAATAGCATTGAAGAAAAAAAACAATAGCAAGACTTCTCATTAAAAATTACGGCTTGCTCCATTTTATACTCTGACAATTCATCCCATCTTAAAAGCAACAAAGATATTTTCTTAAAACGATTTCCTCTGCGAACATCTAGTAATTTTTTACAATTTTTAATAACCTACATCTCGAGTTATTGATTAATTCCTTAAAGGATATTGCAAAAAAAGTTAATTTTCTTCCATATTACATAGCAGATTTTTTATGAAGTCTAAATTGTTGTATAATTTGTTTTTTATTGCAATCTCCTAGATTTAAAAACTTCGCTCTTTCAATTGCACAACTGCTTCTACGTTACCAAATATCATAATATTAACATTAGAGGATGTAAAAACAGTACATTAGAAAACGTTATAATGGTACATTAGAGGATGAGAATATAGTACATTAGCTAATGTA
>CAJPOH010000102.1 GCA_905372205.1 uncultured Treponema sp. | reverse complement strand
TAAGGTTTAATGACTTTTTTAAACCAAATTGCGAACATATCTTGACACTATCCTTTCTTGCTAAGAATAAACTTATAAACGCCTGGGTCTTTACCATCTTTAGTTACTGTTATGGTTAGAGTCCTAGGTGTAATGTCTACTTTGAAAGGATTTTCATTTGGAGAAAGTGCAACAGTAGCACCAGCTTCAGGTTGGTAGGTTATTTGAGCTGGAGAAGCAAAATCACTTTCAAAAACCTTAGTGCAACCTTCTGGCTTTAGAGCGTCCTCTAAATCCCCAGTCAAGTTTACAGTGCCAATAGTCAAGGACTCAAGTTTTGCTTTCTCTTTCACAACGTCTGGTGTTGTCCCATTCCCACTGGTTGTGTTTCCACATGACAAAACGATTGAGAGAATGGATGATACAAAAACAAAGGCAAAGATGTTTTTAATTTTCATAAAACACTCCTTAAAATAAAGTATGGCACGTTGAAAGCAGCTTTAAGAAAGGCTCTTTGAAAGTTGCTGTTGCTGTGCCACCGTTTGCAACTTTTCCATAAAAGGTTGCTTTAGTCAAGATGATAGTGTATATTTGTTTCAAGGAGGAGTTATGAGAAAACTTGTTGGTGTTTTAGTTGCTGTTGTGGTTTTGTGTTTTTTAGGAAGTTGTAAGACTAGTGAAAAAAAGGACTTATCCACATTGAAGGTGTCGGTTTTTGATTCTGTTGGCGGTGCTCAAGTAGGAATGAGTCATCTAAAGGTTTTTAGTGCAGGAAGTTCTTCGCCTGTTTATGAAGGAGTGGTGCAACACGGGAAAGCTAGTCTATTGATAGAGAAAGATAGGTTTTATGACTTTGAGCTTGAAGGCGAAAAGGGAAGACTTTCTGGCTCTAAGATAGTGGGCTGTTATGTTGGAAGAGAATTGCAAGAGTTGGTAATGTTGCAATTTCCACATGGGATGGTTACTAGAGGAGTTACGCCTCCTAGTGTTGTTTCAGTTAAAGATAAAGGTACTGGAAAAGAAATAACAGATGGTTTTGAAATGACAGACAGCGTTGAAAGGATTGTTGTGGAGTTTTCTTCTGTTGTTGGGGGTGTTGAGCCTTTTGCTCCTTCTAACTTTGGTGCAAAGATTGCGTTTGGTAGCATTCCTAATTTTTGGAATGGAATAAGGAGTGTAGATGGTCAATGTGAAGGCCCTACGTTCAAGGATGGCAGTTTTATCACAAAGTATGAATTTGATGTGGGTAAGGTTAGCTTACCTGAAGGAGATAGCACTCTTGTAATTGTGGGCTATGATTTGGCAAATAATAGGATTGAAAAACACATAGGAGTTAAGTGTGCAAGAAAGTTAGATGATTTTTCTTTCAGAAGTGGAGTTTATTTTAATAAGCTACTTATGTATGCAGATAGATATCCCTATTATATGGGGATTTTTGGAGCTAAAGATGAACTTATCCCTATGTCTACTTCATCATCTTTTAGAGATTCATATTACAGGGTGCATGTTTCTTTTTCATTAAAGAAGCCCGGTCTTATAGCAGATATTGATGTTCCAATAACTGGGTTTGATCTTTTTAGAAGAAAGAAGGATGAAATATGGCAAAGAGTTGCACATGTTATTTATCAAAAAGATAGTGCTCCTGTAGTCCATCAAGTTATTGATGGTGTTTGCTCGTTGCAGGAAGGCGAAAAATATGAATATAAGGTTGTTGTTTTCAACAACAAAAGCAAAATGGAGTCTCCTATAATGAATTTAAGGGTTTTGCCTTCATTCACTTATAAGCTCACTTCACCTGAAAATTATAAAGAGCTATCTTTATCTGAAGCAGATGATATTTCTTATTCTTGCGTTTTAGAAGGTGAAAACTTTCCAGGATTGGATGAGAATGTTGCAACTTTTTTGAATGCCGGTCTATTGATTGTTGACAAAAAAAGAGTTGGTCAATTTGCCTCTAGGTTCACATATAGTATTTCTGATGGAGACGTAAAAATTAGAGTATGTGGAGATGATAACAAGATAGAGAAAAGATCACTGAAAGAAATGATTACAAAAGGTGAGCTTTCTAGCTATGGGATTACTGACGTGAAAGACCTAATAGAAATTAAAGATGGAAAAACACTAATCATAAAGCCTAAGCTTGTTAAAATAGCCAAGTTTAATGTGTTACCCCGTAAGCACCTGGAACAGGGATCTAATGAAGCTTTAGAGTATAAATATGGTGCAAGCTATGAATGGGATATTCAAGCTGAATATGGAAATCCTTTAAGAACTGATGATGATGAAGCTTTGCATATTGTGAAGGTTTTTGAATATGACTATGGAGATGGTAGGAAAGGTCATACGTATGCTAGGTCTTTTGGAAATAACAGTGATTCAGGTTCTAACGCAATTAACGGAAGGTTTGTGTTTTCAATAACTAAATAAGGAGGTATAAATGAAAAGGTTTTTAATTTTTGTGAGTTTGCTTTTTTGGGCATGTTCGTTTGGTAACATTGAAGAAAAGGCTACGTATAAGAATGCTATGCAAAAAGATACAGAAGAGCAAAATATTCAGACTGAAAAAAAAGAAGTAGATGGTTGTTTGATTGTAAAAACACTCAATACATTTGAAAAAGAAGAATTTGAAAATGCAGGCTTTGAAGTGAAGGGCATGCTTTCTGTTCCTAATTCGGATTTTCTTTATTGGAATATTTATAAAAGAGATGTTGAACAGCATGAAAACATTTTAAATTCTGCTATCTCAATTAAAGGTGTTATTCTCGCAGAAAGAGACTTTTATGTTGAGGAGCCAAAAACATACACTTTACACGTACCAACACTCCCTATGGAAGATGATTTTTCTACATTTGGACTTTTGGAAGGAGATTACAAAGATGATCCCGTTAGTCAGCGTTCTGGCTACGCTTTGGACATAACTAATGCTATGAAAGCATATAAAGAAATAGGTTATGGAGAAAAAGAAGTTGTTTTAGCAATTCTTGATACAGGCTTAAATATGGAGCATAAAGATTTTAAAGATGCAGATGGTAACTCCATTGTTCTTTATGCAAAATCATGCTTAGTTAGTAAGGATGGCTTGTATGTTGGAGATAATACTCCTTTCACTGAAGTACCAATAGGAGAGAATTGGGATAAGATTGGGCATGGAACACATTGTGCAGGAATTATGGCTGCTACTGGGAACAATAACGTGGGCATTGCAGGTGTTGCATGGAAAAATACAAAAATTATTTCATATCAAACTTTTGGAGCTAAAGGTGGAGGAAGTGCTTGGGCAGTCTATGGTTCCCTTTTTGATCTTGCTAAAACAGTGAGTATTTTACGAAAAGATAAGGGGGATAGATCAACTGAGGATATAAAAGCATTGCCTTCATATTTGAGAGATAGTGATTTTAAGATTACACAAAAGACAGTGCCTTGCAACATGAGTTTAGGTGGAAGTTCCGCCTCGGAGTTTGCTTTTTCTGCTGTTACAACTGCATTGAAAGAAAATATCTTGCCTGTTATGTCTATGGGTAATGATGGAATATATCTTTCTTCTTATCCTGCAGCGTTTCCTGGAAGTCTTGCTGTTGGTGCTACTACAGGGCAGGATAAGAAAATGAAACTAAGCACTTCAGGTTCTTGGATAAGCGTTTCAGCTCCAGGTGATTGCATTAAGTCTTGTTGGCACACTGGAGAAGAAAGCTATCAAAGTTTAAGTGGCTCATCGATGGCTTCAGCTTTTGTTACAGGAACACTGGGTTACATCCTTTCTTTTGACAATGCAAGAAATGCCTCACCATACCAATTAAAGGCATTGTTAGAAAAAACTAGTGATAAGATAGATGGAAAGACAACATTTTCTTCAGGCTTAGGTCATGGCAGGGTAAATGTTTTTAATGCTACAAAAATTATTAAAGATGGTCTCTTGCAGAATGTCGAAAATCCATATAGCAATGCTACAATTAAAGTTGTATTTAAAAATAAGGGACTCCCTTGTGGTGGCTCTTTAACATTGATTGATGATGAAACGAAAGTCCCCATTTTGTATCTTGAAACTGAAGGAACTAAACCAATAGAAATAAAAGGACTTATGAAATCTAAAACTTATTCTTTTATAGGTACATACCTAAAATCAAAAGAAAAAAAGATGCTCACCTTGCAAGATGCAGATGAAACTGTTGAATTTAACTTTAATGAAAACTTAGTTTTTGTCTGTGTTGCTAGAAATAATTTTTATAATCATGGTTATGACCGTCCTCGCCTTAAAATAAACATTACTAAAGCTCATCCTGATGGGAAACCAAATGATTATGAATCAGTTGCGTATTATGCAGGTGCAGATTTTAAGGCACTTCCCTTATTAGCTGAAGAAAACAGAGCGTATTATGTTGAAATAAGTGCGAGTGTTGAAGCGGGACATTTTTTTGGTGGCAACTACGCACTTAAAATAACCGATGCCCCTATTGATGTCGATGCAGGGCTTAATGTGCAAGATGCGACTAGAGCTGATGATGCAGTTGGGAAAAAGCAAAATGATAGCCACGAAAATGACAATAGAAACATTAATTCACGGAGAAAAGAAAATGCATATGGAAAGGAATACGCAGGTAACCTAGTATCTCCAGGTAAAAACCATTTTGGGGTAGACTTGGTTGATAAAGATTTTTATTGGTTTACCTTACCTCCACATCCTACTAAAACACTTACTAAACCTAATAAACCCACATTAGAAGCTAGAGTGCAATCTCTTAATGCTAAATGGGATGCTGTTCCAGATACTAGATATTATCTTTTATCTCTTTTTAATGAAAATGGCGAGCTAGAAGGTACAGGTTTTGTCGATCACACAAAAACTGAGTTTTTAATTGGAAATTTAAAAGATGTAACTAAAAGTTATACAGTGACAGTTAAAGCTATGGGTAATTTAATAAATGAAAATGATTCTGAAGAAAGTGAACCGTCAGAAGCTAAAAAACCGCTTTAATTTTAGGAGAAAATATGAAGAATATGAAAGCAGCCGTCATCGTATTCAGTCCGTCGGG
>CAJPOH010000101.1 GCA_905372205.1 uncultured Treponema sp. | reverse complement strand
ATTCTAAACTATAAGATATATCTTGATAAATCACGATCTTGAACAATTGTTTTCAACCTTTCATCGACATAATCCACATCAATAGATATCTCTTGACCTTTCATCTCACTTGCATTAAAAGAAATATCCTCTAATAGCATCTCCATAATAGTATGAAGTCTTCTAGCTCCTATATTTTCCATTTTAGAATTCAAATCTTCTGCAAGAAAACTCATTCTATCTATAGCTGCATCAGTGAAAGTAATTTTTACTCCCTCTGTCTCTAAAAGTGATGAATATTGGCGTGTTAAAGAGTTTTTAGGTTCAAGCAAAATACGTTTAAATTCTGTAGCATGTAAAGATTCAAGCTCCACTCGTAGTGGAAAACGTCCTTGAAACTCAGGAATCAAATCACTAGGTTTAGAAACATTGAATGCTCCTGCTGCAATGAATAATATGTGGCTTGTATCTATAACACCAAGCTTTGTATTCACTTTAGAGCCTTCAACTATTGGCAAAATATCTCGTTGCACTCCTTCGCGAGAAACATCAATACTATGACTATCACTAGTGGAAGCAACTTTATCTATTTCATCAATAAAGATTATTCCCATTTGCTCAACACGTTCTTTTGCTTGTTCCCTGATCTTATCGTTGTCAACCATCTTGTCTAGCTGGTCATCTAAAATAATCTGCCTCGCTTCTTTAACGCTAACATTTTTCTTTTTTCCTTTACGTCCACCATCCATCATCATACTAGTGATATTATTCATTGCCATTTCAATATCTTCAATATTAGCTCCATTAGCAAAAAACTCAAAAGAAGGTCTATTGGAACTACGCTCAGATTTAACTTCAACTATTTTATCTTCCAATCCCCCATTTGCTAGCATTTGGCGAAACTTTTCACGTGTACTAAGTGTAGAATTTTCCTCATGTAAGCCATCAGTCAACAGTTCTTTTTGCAGTGTACCATCATCAAAAATACGTTCTTTGCCCACATCACCAGTTGAATCAAACTTATTTTTAGTCGAAGATGGAAGAAGTAGATCAAGCAATATCTCCTCTGTGTTTTTCTCAGCTTGACTTCGTAATTCTTCCTGCATTTCTGATTTCACTATTGAATAAGCAACAGCAGTTAAGTCCCTAACCATAGACTCCACGTCACGTCCCACATAACCCACTTCAGTATACTTTGTAGCTTCCACTTTCAAAAAAGGAGCCCCTGAAATCTTTGCTAATCGTCTTGAAATTTCTGTCTTTCCAACACCTGTAGGACCTATCATCAAGATATTCTTAGGTGAGATTTCATCCCTTATCTCTTCAGGAAGATGCAACCTCCTACTCCTATTACGAATAGCAACTGCTACAGCTCTTTTCGCCTTAGATTGTCCAATTATATATTTATCAAGTTCTTCAACAATTTGTTTGGGTGTTAGATCATCCAATTTGAGATTCATTATAGCTCCTCCACTATTATGTTATTATTAGTGTATATACAAATCTTACTAGCAATTTTTAAACTTTTTTCAGCTATTTCTGTAGCAGTTAACTTAGTATTTTCCATTAAAGCTAAAGAAGCAGCGTAAGCATAGTTACCACCCGAACCAATTGCAATAACATCTTCTTCAGGCTCTATCACGTCTCCATTGCCAGAAATAAATAAAATTATATTTTGATCTGCCACCAAAAGCACAGCTTGCAAATTTTTTAACATCTTATCCATTCGCCATTCCTTAGCAAGTTCTACAGCAGAACGCTTTATATCTCCAGAATATTCCTTTAATTTTTTCTCAAACTTTTCAAAAAGTGTAAAAGCATCTGCAGTGGCCCCTGCAAACCCTGCAAGCACCTTATCATCATAAAGTCGTCTGACTTTCTTTGCATTTCCCTTCATCACAGTTTCTCCAAGTGTAACCTGCCCATCTCCTGCCATAGCAACCTTTCCATATCTTTTTATTGCCATAACAGTTGTACTTCTTATCTTCTTATAGTCCATAATACCTCCAAAAAAGCATAGTTTTAAGAATGTGGATGTGCTTTTTTATAAAGCTCATATAAGCTCTCTGTTGTAACATGTGTATAGTTTTGCGTTGTCGAAATGTTCTCATGCCCTAAAAGTTCTTGCACCACTCTTATATCAGCCCCTCGAGTTAATAATGCCGTTGCAAAACTATGCCTAAAAGAATGTGCTGACAAGTTTTTTATATTAGGACAAAATCTAAGATATCTTTTAATTATATAGTTAACTCCCCACATAGAAAGGCGAGATCCTCTCATATTCAAAAAAAGTGGATTCCTCCCTTCTTCTAAAACCTTGTGGTATTCTTTTATTAGCACATCCCTTTCAGGAAAATAATTTTGCAGTGCTTTTCTTGCAAAGCTTGTAAAAAAGACTTCTCTTTCCTTTTTTCCTTTTCCCATAACAATAGCTGATGTGAGATCAGAATTAAGATCTTCTATGTCTAATGAAAGTAATTCAGAAACACGACAACCTGTAGAATATAGAGATGTAAACAAAGCAATATCTCTAGCCATCCATAATATTTTAGTTTCACCAGGAAGCTTACACAAAGATTTCATTTCAGTTGGAAACAAAAAACTTCTAATTTTATGTGAAGTTTTAAGATTTTTAATTCCAACTGTCGGATTTACTTCTACAAGTTTTTCTCTAATAGCATATTTATAAAAACCTCTTATTGTAGAAAGCATTCTATTAATGTAACTAACAGAAAGATGTCTATTAGACATTTCGGCAACAAACATCAAAACTTCAGAATTCGTCACTTTAGAAACTTCTGTTCCTGCCTCTTCCATCCAAGACTCAAAAATACTTAAATCTTTTTCGTATGCTTCTAAAGTGTTTAGACTAAAGTGTTTAATACCTTTTAGATATTCCAAATATCCAGAAAACATTGTATTCATATGCCCTACTTTGTATCTCCATCTTCAACACCCTTAACAACTGTGTGTATATGATCACATCTCGGGTTTATACAAGCATTATATGAGCCATGATTTTTATCATATTTTTCAACAAGAAACCAACCACACTTTGGACAAAAGGAGTCAGTTGGCTTAAAATAAGAAATAAAATTACATTTAGGAAAGTTTGAGCAACCATAAAACTCTCTAACCTTTTTCTTTCCACTTCCTTTCCTTGCAACAATATCTCCTCCACAACCATCAACTGGACATTTTGCTAAAGGAATAGACCTAGTATGTTTGCAGTCAGGAAAACCTGAACATGCTAAAAAATATCCAAAACGTCCCAATCTTTTAATCATCTTTCTTCCACATTGGTCACAAATTACATCTGTGCTTTCATCCATTTTTCCTTTCACACTAGAAACCTTTTCCATTGCAGTATTTAACTCTGTCACAAAAGACTTATAAAAAGGACGGATAACATTCAACCAATCTGTCTTATCTTCTTCAACTTCATCAAGTTTTTTTTCCATGTCAGCTGTAAAGTTAACATCTATAACATCTGAAAAATTTGCCACTAATAAGTTATTTATAACCTTTCCCAATTGTGTTGGAACTAATTGTTTATTAGAACGTGTCACATAGAACCTGTCTAGCAAAACAGAAATTATAGGAGCATAAGTTGAAGGCCTGCCAATTCGTTTCTCTTCCAAAGCCTTAACTATTGTAGCATCTGTGTACCTACTAGGTCCTTGAGTAAAGTGACTTTCAAGAACAACATTAAGTGTTTCAACTTTATCTTTCACATTCAAATCAAGTGCAGAAACAGCCTTATCATCTTTTGAAAGAAGTAAATTGGTAATAGAATAAAAACCTTTTTCAATAAACTTAGTACTTGATGCCCTAAAAATTGCATCTTTAACATCAATATCATAAGTAGAAGTGATGGTTTTAGCATTTTTCATCTGTGATGCAATAAAACGTTCCCAAATTAGAGAATAAAGCTTAAATTGTTCCTTTGAAAGATATTTTTCAAGATAAGACGGAGTAT
This sequence comes from uncultured Treponema sp., assembly GCA_905372205.1. Taxonomy (GTDB): domain Bacteria; phylum Spirochaetota; class Spirochaetia; order Treponematales; family Treponemataceae; genus Treponema_B. The sequence continues at coordinate 1,060 of CAJPOH010000101.1, read as the reverse complement.
ATTCCATAAAAGTTGGACGGATACATTCATGAGCATCCTGAGAGGTTTCTCCTACTGCATAAACTTGTGCCTTAGAAGGAAGTACATCAGGGTAATTTTCTGCAATCCATTTTCTTACACTATCTAGTGCCAAAGAAGAAATTCGAACTGAATCAGTTCTCATGTAAGTGATAAGTCCTATATGTTTTGAAGCCACAGAAATACCTTCATATAATTGTTGTGCCACTTGCATTGTCTTTTTTGATGTAAAATTAAGCCTATTAGCTGCTACTTGTTGCAACGTAGAAGTAATAAAAGGAGGTTTTGGTTTGATAGATTTTATTGTATCTTTTTTATTCACAACAACACCATCACTACCTTTTATTGCCTCCATTATGCTAGAAATCTCTTCCTTGTTTTTATTGTCTATACCTTTTCCCTTATACCGTTCTAACTTAGCCTTAAACTTTGTTTTATTCTTTTTGAACTCTCCTTCAAGACTAAAATATTCTTCTGGAATAAAGCGTTGGACATCATCTTCACGCTCACAAATGAGACGTAAAGCCACAGATTGAACACGACCTGCAGAAAGTCCATTCTTAACTTTTGCCCAAAGAATAGGTGATAAATTATAACCTACAAGACGATCAAGCACTCTTCTAGCTTTTTGTGCATTCACCTTATCTTCATCTATATCCTTAGGAGCTTTTATAGCATCCTTTATGGCCTGCGGGGTTATCTCATTAAACACAATACGAAAAATAGGAGCTTTACATTCATCTTGAAAAATAGTTTTTAAGTGCCATGCAATAGCTTCCCCTTCTCTATCATTATCACTTGCAAGATAGATATTCTTAGCTGTTTTTGCATCTTTTTTTAATTCTTTTAAGAGTTTTGCCCTTCCTCTAACAGTTATGTATTCAGGAGCAAAATCACTTTCTACATCAATACCAAGCCTAGATTTTGGTAAATCCATTAAATGCCCCATAGAAGCCTTAACTAGGTATGACTTACCCAGATATTTTTCGATAGTTTTTGCCTTAGCGGGAGACTCAACAATCAAAAGAGATTTTTTTTCTTT
>CAJPOH010000100.1 GCA_905372205.1 uncultured Treponema sp. | reverse complement strand
CAGGTTCATAATGCCTATTTATGCTAGGTATTTTTTAATCACTTTGGTATCTTTAGTTTTTTTCCTCATTACATTCTTTATTTTAAGTATTAAGCAGGATAGGTTTGTTGTTGCGAGAAAGAAAATACAAAAATTACATGAAAATGTCATAATAGATATTTTAAAAAACGCTCAAAATCTGGATGATGAGGAATTAAAGAAAAAAATTGAGTATAGAAGGCATGATGCCAATGCTCAAATACGTAAGGCTCTTGGTAAAAAGATTTCACAAAAATACGAAAATGAAATAAATGCAATGCTTGAACAAAGCTGGCTTAATATGACCCAACTTATGGGGGCAAAATCAATAATCAGTAAGGAAGACAATAAGAGTAAAGATGATGAAATCTTAGGACTATTAAAGGAAATTTTGAGGCAGGGGCAAGGTGTTAGTGGATTAAAAGATAAAGGCTACTCAAATTCTAGTCAGCTCCAACTTAAAACTGGAACACATGAAATAGTGCAAGAAACTAATAAGAGAATAGGTGTTGAGCATGCTGAAGCATTAAAAGAACTTGAAAACGAAAACTTTGAAGGTTTAGGCGAAGTAGAATCTCTTGAAGAAGTAAATGACGCAGAAGAAATTCAAGAACTAGACGAAGTAGAAGAGCTTGAAGAAGCAAATGATAGAGAAGATATCCAAGAACTAGACGGAGTAGAAGAACTTGAAGAGGTAAGTGATAAAGAAGATATCCAAGAACTAGACGAAGTAGAAGAACTTGGAGAGGCAAGTGATGGAGAAGATATCCAAGAACTAGACGAAGTAGAAGAGCTTGAAGAGGTAAGTGATAGAGAAGATATCCAAGAATTAGACGAAGTAGAAGAGCTTGAAGAGGTAAGTGATAGAGAGGAAATTCAAGAATTAGACGAACTAGAAGAGCTTGAAGAGGTTGAGGAACTTGAAGAAGTAGGTGTGGATAACTTTATATCAACTACAGAGGAACCTCCACCTCCAAGACCTAAATTTGTAGAGGTTGATGATTATATAGAACCTGATGATGAGTTATTTTATTCACAAAAGGAAGAGGCTGAGGATAGATTTAAGCATGTAAATATTGGTGGACTTGATTTTTCTTATCTTGATGAGAAAAAAGATGATGAAAGACCTGCAAACCTCTTGGAAGTGAAGAATGCATGGGTTGAAAATTCTTTTCCTGATGGCTCTCCGTTATCAGGAGAACTTGAGGTAATTGGAGATTCTGAGCCTAGTGAAGTGGAAAGTTTGGAAGAAGCTATCATTAACAAAGATGGAGTTTATACAATATCTGAGCTTGATAAACCGGAACCTAGTGATATGGAGTTTAAAAATCTTGTTGATTCTGTTATACATGAACCTTGAGTCTAAGTTTTAATTTTAAGGGTTTTTAAGTGAGACAATTTTATAGTGTGTTATTTCTTTTGTGTTCTCTTTTTTTGTTCCCTCAGGAGCAGATTGTTGGAGTGTGGGAGAATGGTGGAAGATTCGTAGAATTTTATGATAAGACATCTAATAGAGGAATGAGGGTTGTTCTAAAACCTTATTACGAGACTGTCTATGACGAGCCAGTGGACTTCTTGAATCCTTTTGAAGATGCAGAAAATGATGGTACTTATGGTCTTTCTATAAGGTATCAGTCTAGTAGAAAGATTGTTTCTCTTCCTGTTTTTGTCTATGCTTCTTACCTTTTTACTTACTTCTATAAGAAAGTGGATTTTGAGCTTCTTGAAGGAAATCTGAGGAATTTAGAGGATCTAGAAAAATATCCGCTATTTGGTTTTTGGGTTGAGCAAGGAAGTAAAGATGGTATCTTACTCTATCCTAATGAACCTGTCAAAAACTTTGATGCTTATTTTTTTGAAGGTGACAAATATATAAAGTTTAGGTATTGGTACGATGAAAACTTAAGCTTCTCTGATGGAAAAGCTGTTTTTAAGGGAAGTAGTGGAGTGTATTACAAGGTGCCAAAGATGATTAAAAGGGGAGAAATGGTCTATTCGTGCATTACGACTAATGGTTCTTCTTTAAGAAACTATGAGGTAGGTTCTTACTCAATAGAAACTGATAAATTTTCTCAAGATAAAGGAGTTTTTTTAGTTTTATCAAAAGAAGGAGTAGCTCCTGGCAAAACTGCCGTTTCTGACGTATATTCTAACTATAAGTATGCTAATAAAGAAAGTATTCCTTTGTACATTGCAACTAACGGTAATATTTTTGCTATTGGAGGACCTTTTTTGTTTAAATCCACTGTGCAAGACTTGGATAGTGAAATAAAAAAACACAACTCATCTAGGAATACAAAGAAATATCAGAATGTTCGGGATGAGGATATCATTATTAATCAATGAAACGTATACTTATACTTGGTGCTTCCTTAATGCAAATGCCAGCAATTATGGAAGCTAGAAAATTGGGGTGTTATATTATAGCTGTAGATGCCAATCCAAAAGCATTTTGTGTGGATATGGTGGATAGGTTTGAAAAAATTGACCTAGAAGACGTTCCTGCATTAATAAATTTTGCAAAAGAACTTTATTATAATGGTGGACTTTCGGGAGTCTTTACTGCTGCAACTGATTTTTCCGCTTCTGTTGCAAGCATCACTGAGGCTTTGAATTTGAATGGTCATTCTTTGGAAGCTAGTCTTAATGCTAGTGATAAAGTTCGTATGAGAACTAAATTTTTAGAACATAATCTTCCGTCACCTAAATTCATTGAAGTAGGAGATGATTTTTCACCTAAATTACTTTCATCATTTTCTTTTCCTTTAGTTGTAAAACCTGTTGACAACATGGGGGCTAGGGGATGTGTATTAGTTCATGACGATAGTAATATTATTGACATCATTAAAAACTCAGCTAGTTTTTCTAGAACTAAACGTGTGATTGTAGAAGAATTTATTGAAGGTCCTGAATTTTCTATTGAAGGTCTAATTTTTGATGGAAAGGTATATATTACAGCTTTAGCAGATAGGCATATCTTTTTTTCTCCATATTTTGTCGAAATGGGACATACTATTCCATCACGTTTTCCATCTGAGATAACAGATAAAATTGTTGATGTTTTTATAAAAGGGGTTAAGGCTTTAGGTTTAACTCATGGGGCTTGTAAGGGTGATATTTTTTTTGATATGAATAAGAAAGAGGCTAAGATTGGTGAAATTGCAGCACGGCTCTCTGGTGGTTATATGTCTGGTTGGACAGTTCCTTATTCTTCAAACATAAATATAACTAGGCTAGCCCTTAAATTGGCTTTAGGAGAAGAGATTCAAGAAGAAATTCCCTTTCCAACTAAAGACAATACTAAAATTTTTGCCTCAGAATGTGCATGGATTTCTATACCTGGTGTTGTTAACAAAATTATAGGTTTAGAAGAGGCTTCTATTGGTGTAAAAGATGTTTTTTCAAGAGTAAAAGAAGAAGATAGGGTTGTTTTTCCTTGCAATAATGTTGAAAAATGTGGAAATGTTATTTCTGTTGCATCTACATACAACAATGCTATTCTAACTTCAAAAAATGCAATAAAAAATATTTTTATTAGGCTTAAACCAAAAGACAAGGCAACTGATAACTTTCTTTCTTCTGTCAATCTTATAAATCAAGAAAATTATCCACCTAATTATTTTATTTTTCCAAATATTAAAGATGCTTCCTTAATTGATGTTCTTAGTTCTTCTAGGTTTGTTGTTGAGGATTGTCTTATCTATCCCTTAGTTTTTAAGGATTGTTTAGATTGTAAGCGAGAACCTTTTGGAATATCCATTAGAGAGGCTATGGAAAAGGCTTTTTTGATTGAACCAAAATTAAAAGATGAACTTTTTGATCTTGCAAAAAATCAAAGTTCTAAAAATGAGAAACTTATTAAGTATTGGTTGAGTTTTATAAGAGGTGGAATACAGGGGTTAATTTATTGGTTTGATTCTTATAAAAATAGTGGTGAGAATTATGAATAAAAAGCTTTTTATCTTTTGTTTTTTTTCTTTGGTTTTTGGCTTTATTTATGCTCAAGACGCGAAAGATAATGATGTTCAAAAAGAAGCTGTAATGGAAGAAAGTGAAGAAAAAAGAACTTTAATTCTTTATGGGCTTGAAAGTGATTTGATTAACTTAATCAAAGAATTGAAGGAAAAAGAAGATGATAGATTTAATGAAGAACTTATAAATGTTTTTTCTAAAGCAAGATCCGTAACATTAAGAACTTCTATTATTGATTTTTTTGCAAGTAGACATATAAATGCTTTTGATGATTTAATACTTAAAGAATTAGAAGATTTAGATGATTATAAGAGTTCTGAAATAAATGCTTGTCTTTATTATGCGGGTGAAAACAAGCTGAAAGAAGCAATTCCCAACTTACTTTCAATTATAGAAAATGAAAAGTTTGAATTTGTAGAAAGTACAATAAGTGCACTTGGAAAAATTGGAAGTGAAAATGAAGCCTTAAAGTTAATTGATTTTTATCAAAACATAACAATAGATGATGAAAAAAAAGAAGTGATTTTTAAAGAAAGCATAATGAGAGCTTTAGAAAGTATCGCTTTTACTGAATGTTTAGATTTTTTACTAGAAGTAGTTGAAGATGAAAATGAAAATGTTATAGTACGTTCTATTGCAGTTTCTGCATTATCTAAGATACAAGATAATGAAGTTTTTGAGAAGTTAGTAAACCTATATTCTTCTTCAGACCCATTGATTAGGGCTTCTTCTATTAAAGCTGTTTCAAAATTTGATAGTGATGAGGCTAGGAAGCTTATACTTGAGGCATGTAAAGATTCTCATTATAAAGTGAGGTTTGAGGCTATAAATGCTATAAATTTTGCTTCAAATGAAGTTTGTGAATATCTTTTATATCGTGCAAAAACTGACCCTGAAATTGTGATTAAAACTCTTAGCATAGAAAAATTAGTCCCTCTTAATTGTAATGAAGCAAATGACTGGCTATTAAAAGTATTTAATGATGATAAGACTTCTATAACTATACGTGTAAAAATTGCAAAAGAATTTTTAGAA
>CAJPOH010000099.1 GCA_905372205.1 uncultured Treponema sp. | reverse complement strand
AAGCAGGAAAAGAGACTCTTATAACAATTTCTGTAGATGCTGTGAAAGGCAAACATAAAGCTTTGGACATTGAAGTTGGAGTTACAAGAGAAGAGAAAGATGATCCACTTCCTGTTTTGCAAAGCATGAAGATACACGGAGTCATAGTTAAAAATAAAAAAGTTACAATTCCCAACGACAAGGCAACAGTGAAAGCCGAAAATATTGAAGCTACTTTTGATATTCAAGACATTAAGGTGAATCTAAAAAATGAGCCTATAACCCTTGAAGCAGGAAAAGAGACTCTTATAACAATTTCTGTAGATGCTGTGAAAGGCAAACACAAAGCTTTGGACATTGAAGTTAAAGTTACAAGAGAAGAAAAACAAGATGTAAAATTAGAAGTTAAAGCGGTTGAAGTAAAAGGTGGCACAAATGACTGGGGAAGTTATTCTTATGGCTCTCCCTATCAATTGACATATAGTGCTACCACAAAATATTGGGAAGGTGATAAACCTAAAAATAGTGATGTTCTTGCTTTTAAGGTGAAAGTGGATAAAAAAGACATTGATGAGGCAAAGATTACAGCTCGTCTTTTTCAAGGAACACTGCAAAATGGTGTAGTTCAGTATGATACAGAAAAAACTAAATCACCTATTGCTGGAACACTACAAGATTCCTTACTTGTTTTTGAATTTGATGATAAGAATTGCGAGCAGATATCAATAAAAGAGTACTACAAGATTGAGTTTTTTGTTGATGGAGAAAGTCAAATATCAACACTTATTAAATTGGGGAACTAGGAGATGAATATGAGAAAGTTTATTTTGTTTAGTATGATTTGTGTGCTGTTGTTTTCATGCAAAAATAACAGTCAACAAGTAGACTCAGTAGTTAAAGGAAACAATGCAAATCTTAAAAGTTTAATTTTGACATCAGATTCTATTAAGGTATCATTAACTCCTAATTTTTCTCAAAATATTTATGAATATCAAGCTGAGGTAGCTTTTAATGCAGATAAGTTGGAAGTTAAGGCAGAACCAGTTGATAGCAAAGCTGTGGTCAGTGAGGCAAAGAAAGAACCTGAAGTTTTAGCTAAAGAGGCGGAATCAGAGCAAAACATTAGCATAAAAGTATTAGCAGAAAATGGAAAAGATTCTAAGAGCTATTCAATTAAAGTGAAAAGACTATCTCCTTCAAATGATGCATCACTAAAGCAAGTTTTAATCTTTGGAGCGGAGTCTACCTTTTATGTTGGTGAAGGTTATAAAGGTACGTGTCCTTCAAGAGAAGAGGAAATCACCAAAAATATAAAAATCATCCCTAATCATCAATACGCAGTATGTACTGTGGAAGAAGAAGATAACACGCCACTTGGAAGTAATGCAGGAGATAAAAAGAAATTCAGAATCAAAGTGGAAGCAGAGGATGGAACTAAAAAAGACTATCCTTTAACAATAGAAAGGGGCTCAAGTGAAACTATCCTATCTAAGATTGATGTGCGTTTTATCAAAAATAAGGACGATTATGCTTCCTTAGATCTTCAAAAGAGAGGTTTTGATATAGAAGCTTTGTACACTGACGTAGATATTTTAATTCTAACTAAGAGAGCTAATGCTTCTAGCACATTTGATATTTCTCAGCCTGATGTTGATCCTAAAAAACTCCTTGCAATCAAGGAAATCATAAAAGGGACAGAGCCGGAATATGTGAATGAACCATTTATATATCTTGAGATGAAAGGAGCGGGTTATGTTTACCAAACTAGCATAACGATCAAAAAGGGGAGTATAGCAGAAAAATATGCTTTTAATATAAAAAGACGTGAGCCAGCTCCTTTTGCAATGAAAGATGTTATTTCAAATTCTCTCACTGTCCCTTCTTCTGACATGGAAACTTCCACACTTTTTACAGAAATAGGGCATAATATAGTTCAATATCCTTATTTTTACGGTGTGTTTTTAGACAATAGACAAATTACCATTAAGCCTTTTAGTATGAGTAATTATGAAGTGCCATATCATCTTTGGCTTGAAGTTTATACATGGGCTGTTGCCAATGGTTATAAGTTTTTGCATGGAGGTTCTGCAGGTGGTACCGTTGCTGACCTACCAGAAAATCCTGATTTACCCAAAGAATTAAAAGAGAAATACGAAAGGTTGCCTCTTCCAACACCGGCAATTGGAGATGGCTCTCCAACTCCTATAGGTTTTGAGAATCCAACTATTGCAATGAGAAAATATCAGCCCGTAGGAAATATTGGTTGGATTGATGCTCTTGTTTGGTGTAATGCTTATAGTGAAAAAAATGGACTAGAGCCTGTTTATTACATAGAAGATAAAGTCTTAAAAGATGCAACATATTATGAAGAAGTTACAAAAGATTATGGAAGTGCAGGACAAGATATTGAAAAAATATATGGTGGTATTGGTAAAATCAAAATGAAAAAAGAGCTTTCCGGTTACCGTCTTCCAACAGAAGCTGAATGGGAATTAGCTAGCCGTGGAGGAGCTCCCGCTGATCCCGAATGGTGGTATTACTATTCAGGTTTTCCAAAAACCTACGAAAAAGACGGAAACACTTATAGTGGTCAAGAAAAAGTGGGAAATGCTGCAAACTGGTATTCTATAGAAGTTGGTTTATTACAGCCTAATAGATTAGGTCTTTATGATATGACAGGAAATCAAGGAGAGTTGTGTTTTGATGCAAATGGACCTGACTCTCTTTATATTTGGTCTCGATTAAGCGATGAAAAGAAAAATGAGCTAGCTCCTGCCACTATTGATTGTCTTACAGAAGATGGCTTTGTTATTGATTGGAAAGATGGCAACCCTGTTTCATGGCTTTATCGAACTTATAGAGGTAGCTCATGGGATGGTACAAATGGTGCAAACAATATGATTCCAATTACCGCAAGAGGGACAGCACAAAGTCCTGGAATATCAGAGTTTTTTGTTGGGTTTAGGTTAGCTCAAAGCAAGTAAAATTTAATAAGCGAGTAGGAAAAGTCTACTCGCTTTTTTTTATTTACTCCTGATAAAAATGTTATCAAAAGATAAGTCTCTTGTAAGTTAGGAAAAGATCATTTTGGTTGGTATTGCAGTATAAGAAGAACCATTAAATCTTCTGTAAAGAAAGTAGTATCAAACGATATTATAGTTATATTTTGAATAAGAATTATATAGAGAAACACCGCTAAATTCTGAAAAACTAAGGTTCTTGATTAGCATCATTTAAAGAGCAAGCACCATTATTTTGAATAAATCATCACGATGGTTATACCTTTGCTTTTTAGACTCTCTAACTTTTTATAGATTTACATGTTCATAAAAATATGTTAGAGTACATCCTGTAGGTATTTTATTACCAATAAACCTTTGATATTCCTTTGTGTGCGTTAAAAATAGAAAAAATTATTGAAGGCGAGGAATTTGTTTATGAGCTGGGAGATTGATTCTCAAGATGAAGATACGATAGTTCTAAAAAAAGTTGGAGCAGGAACTGGTGGCTTAGGTATTTTAGCTGTTATTTATATTATTCATCATTTTATTAGTACGTATTGGTTTTATATAGTTGCGATTGGAATTATCGCTGTAGTTTGTGCAGTCATATGCGTTCTTATCGGTATTTTCTCTGAAGAACCAGGTTTAAAAATTCTGGTTACGGTGGCTATAGCGATAGGTCTTTCTATTGGTGTAATTTACTTTGGTGATCAAATACAGGAGAGGATAAACTCGGATTATGTAGCTCCCACGTCTTATCGGGCATCTGAAACTAGTTCTACCTATGCGTATGTTTTGTCAGATGGATTGAATGTGAGAAGTGGACCTTCTAGTGATTATTATTCAATTGATGTCCTAGAAAAGGGAACTCGTGTTTATGTTCTTGAAGTTGTAGGTAATTGGTGTAAGATTCAGTATGATGATATAGAAGGTTATGTAAATTCCAAATATTTGGATATAAGAGACTGAATATAGAAAGATTACCAGCGATTGCTCCCAAACTTGCAAAAATCTCATGTAATAATGCGGAATACATAGGTTTTCTTTGTCCATCATTTAGCAAATTCTCACAACTTTTAATAGGTTGCTCTTCAGTTATTGATCAGTTCCTTGACGTTATTGTTGCAAGAACTGCTGATAGTTGGCTCTTTCTTTTTCCCAAATTGCTTGCCTTATTATGTACTATCATATCACAAAATAATGGGTTATGAATAAACGAAAAACTTCATTCATTCAATTTTGCTATCTTCTATTATCTCTTTTTTTCCGTCTATTGTTATTGCAAGCCAATGGGTGTCTGTGCAAGAAACGGAGCGAAATGTTGAATTATTATTGATTTGCACTTTGTTCCATGTAGCACCATCCTTACTTGTCAAAATAACTCCGTTTGTTCCTACAGCAAGAAACCTCTTTCCATTAAAGGCTACACTTAATAAGTCATCTGTTGTCTTGCTGGTTTTTTGTTGCCAAGAAGTGCCATTGTCATTACTAGTAAAGATTACTCCCTCATGACCTACAGCGACCCATAGATTATTAACTTTATCTACTGTCACACTCTTGAGTGTTCGTCTTTTGTCTTTTTCTGCTCTAGTATCTGTTACTATTTTATTTGTTTTATCACTTACAACTATCACATTGCTATAGTCACCAACAGCTATCCAAAAATCATTTCCAAATGCAATGTCATAAAATGCAAGCTGTGGTACACCTTTATAAAGCCGTTCCCATTCGCGACCACCATTTTTGCTAAATAAAAGAACCAAGCTTTTTCCAACAGTCATAATTTTATCTTTGTTTGCTGCAATTCCAAAAAGATGATATTCAGGATTAGTGTTTCTACTTCTCCATGTAATTCCATTATCATCACTAACTACAACTGTTCCATACTGTCCTGCTACGTAGAAACAATTATTTTCTTCACTGTAATAAGCATCTAGTAAGTTTTTATCTGTATTGCTTTCAGTTTTTTTCCAAGTTAGTGAGCCATTAGCATTTTTTAATATTTGCCCTTGTGAGCCAACCATGATATTAGTTGTTTTGTTACAAGC
>CAJPOH010000098.1 GCA_905372205.1 uncultured Treponema sp. | reverse complement strand
GTACATTTGATAGGGACTTCAGATTTAAAATACTTTTTTCATGCTGAAGCCCTGACTCATATAGTATAGGTCTTGCATTAGATTTTAATGCTGATTTTTTGTATTTTTCTTTTCAATTTGCATTTCCACAAAATATGCAAACAAACTTTACTAATTTTACACCAAATCTATCAAAATATCGTTCTGTGGTAACAGATTTACAAGTAGGCTTAACCTATAAAACATTTGAAAATAAACCTTATAATTTGCTTTTTCAACTTGGATTAGGCTTTGGATCCTCTCATTTCAGTATGATGGGGAATATAGCAGAAAAAGGAAAAATATCTTATACTAAAACCGATATGATGCTGGGTCTTGGAGCGAATGTTGTGTTTACATATTCTTTTCGAAAGAAATTTGGTCTATATCTTGGCTTAGGTGATATGTTATATTTTATGAATATAAGAACATACAGACTCTTTGAACTAGATGATCAGGAATTTATTTTTGAAGAAAAACTTAAAAGTGAAAATTTTAATGCAGTTAACACTTTTGCAAACAGTTTTAGTGCTAAGATTGGTCTAACATTTTTTTTCTGATTAAGATGTTACAAACATTATACTATATAAGGAGCTTTTTATGAACGCTACAACTAACAACATTCGCACCATAGCAATAGCAGGGCATGGGCAATCGGGAAAGACCACATTGCTTGAACGTCTTCTTTTTTCCACTGGAACTATAGACAAGATGGAAAGTATTGAAAGTGGTAAGACTGTTTCTGACTATACACAAGAAGAAATTGAAAGAAAATTTTCTGTGTATTCCTCGTTTTCACACATACACTTTAAGGATAAAATAATCAATATTTGGGATACTCCTGGTCTTTCAGGCTTTGTAGGCGAAGTGATTTTAGCTTTTAGGTCTTCTGAAATGGGTTGTATTGTCCTTGATGGTAGAGTTGGTGTCCAGATTGAAACAATCAAGTTCTGGCGTAATCTTAATAGCCGAAACAAAGCTCGCCTTATTTTTGCTAATAAAATGGATGATCCAAAATCTAATTTTGAAAATTGCTTGCAAGATGTTAAAAAACAATTTGCAGTGGATGTGTTCCCTGTAACTATTCCATTTTATGAAGGTGACGCATTTAAAGGTGTGATTGATATCCTTCACGGAATTGCGTATACAATGGAAGATGGCAAAGAAAAAGAATGTCCAATCCCTGAAAGTTATATGGATGTGTATAAAGAAAAACTTGAATTATTAGCTGCAGCTAGTGCTGAAGGCGATGATGATTTAATGATAAAATTTATTGATGAAGGAGAACTCACGCCTGAAGAAATTGCAAAAGGATTAGCTCTAGGTATTAAAGATAATAGGATTGTTCCATTCTTTTCTGGTTCTGCATTGACAGGTTCTGGAATTACATCTTTATTAAGATTTATTGATGATATAGTGCCTTCTAGTGAAGGAGCTCTTGAAAGATGTTTAGATAAAGACGGAAAATCTATATCCATTAAAATTGATGAGAAAGCTCCTCTTTCTTGTATGGTTGTTAAAACTTCTAACGACCAATTTTCTGGCAAGCTTTCTTATGTCAAAGTAGTTCAAGGTTGCCTCACTCCTGATATTGAAGTATACAACTTGAGAGAAGAGAAAAAAGAGAGAATTGGAAAGTTATACAAAAGTATTGGAAAAAAGATTGTTGAAGTATCTTCTTTGCCTGCAGGAGATGTAGGAATTATTTCAAAATTAGCAGTTACAAAAACTAATGACACTCTTTCAACCTCTCAAGAAGCATTGCCATTTGTTAAGCTAAAAACTCCCGAACCTATATATTCTATTGCTGTTTCTGCTAAGGAAAAAAAGACAGAGGATAAGATTACAGAAGCTCTTTATAAAGTTTGTGAAGAAGATATGACTGTGTCTTTTGTGTTCAATCCTGAAACAAAGCAAAATGTTCTTTCAGGTATGGGCGATGTGCATACAGGAATTATTTTATCAAAGGTAGAAAAACAAACTAAGGTTGATATCATTACAGCTCCTCCACGCATTGCGTATAGAGAAACAATTCAAAGAAAGGCACAAGCAGAATATACACATAAAAAACAATCTGGTGGACACGGTCAATTTGGACGTGTAGTTCTTTCTATAGCTCCACTAGGACGTGGTGAAAAATATAGCTTCACAAATGCGGTCTTTGGAGGGGCAATTTCAAAAGGCTATATACCGGGTGTTGAGAAAGGCGTTTTAGAAGCTATGCAAAAAGGTGTTTTAGCAGGTTATCCTGTAGTTGATGTGGCAGTAACTGTCCTCGATGGAAAAGAACATCCTGTTGATTCTTCAGAAATGGCTTTTAAGATTGCAGGTCGCAATGCTTTTAGAAACGCAATGAAAGAAGCAGGACCAGTTTTGCTAGAACCCATTATGAATCTTACAGTATATGTTGAAAGTGCCTATCTTGGAGATATCATGAGTGATCTTTCTTCAAGACGTGGACGCATTTTAGGGCAAGATTCACTTAGCAACGGAATAGAAGAATTGAGAGCTCAAGCTCCGCACAAGGAACTTTTGCGTTATGCAATTGATTTGCGTTCTATGACAAGTGGCACAGGGTCTTTTGAAATGTCATTTGATCACTATGATTCAATCTCAGGAAAGACAGCAGAAGAAGTTATTGCAAGTGCAAAAACCTTCATGGAAGAAATTGAAGAAGAATAGATTTTTTATATACAAGTTACTCAAGATAGTTTATCTTGAGTAACTTGTTGGTAATACCCATATTTACACTGATTTGATAGTATAAATATGGGGTTGCGATTTGGTTTAAAAAAGTCATTATAACCCAAGCTTTTTTTGTTCTAAAACTATATCACCACGTAATGAATTACTAAAAGTGATCTTGAAAAATATTCAATAAAACAGCAGTTATTATCTTAAATAAGTTCTCATCCACAGTGGAAGAAATATCTACAACACGATCCACGTTGCCTTATCTCTTTGTTTAAAGAGACATCCGATTAAGTCGCTTTCAAATTAATCACATGTCTCCTATTTCATCTTCTGCTCTACTACCAAATTGCAAACTTTATTGTATACTATCAAAATAAAAAGGTGAGGATTTTCTTTTCCTCACCTTTTACACAAAACAAACCTCACAAGATTAATTAAACAAGAAATTAATCTTGTGAGCATCTTTTCAAGAATTTTTTAAGGAACTATCCTTTTAGCTTAATCTTCACTTCATAAGTTAGACAATCCACATTCTTCTTTTTCATCTTTAAGATTGCTTTAAGTTCTTGCTTAGTCCCATCCAAAAGGCCAGAAACATCAACACTTGTTCTATGATACTTTCTATAAGCACCTGCAGTTTCTAGTGCAACAAAAGCTTCTTGATGACCTTCTGCAAGACCGTCAGTATCTATACTGTAGCCATCTTTGCTGTACAATGTGAGGAATGCAAGATATATTTTATTGTCTTTAACACTATCTTTTTCAATTTCAATTGTGTCATAAGCTTTAGTTTCGTAGTCCCCTCCTTTAGTTTTTAATTCATATCCCCAAGTTAGTGGAACAGGATTAAAATTTTCATACCAAAGCCCCCATGTATCATCTTTTGTACTTCCATTCTCAGCTACAACCCAAATCTTAATTCTAGTAGGCTTGTCAGTAAGCAAAGCTATTTCACCAGAATTATGCTCACCATTAGTGTTTGTCATCTCATGTTCTTGTTGACCTTGCACTGGATTATTATCAATATCCACAAATTGATATTTTACATGAGCTCTAGTATTTTTTGTGTAAGCTATTAAATTAACGGCTTTTGCACCATACTCATCAGGATATTCACATGGAATGCCATCTGTCCACTTAATTTTAGCTTTAATTCTAGGTTTTTGTCCAACAAACACAAATTCTGCATTATTATTATCAACCTTTGTGCCACCTTTAAGAGTATATTTACATTCAACTACTTTATATTTTTCTTGCTCTATAGGAGTTACTCTGATAACAAAAGTTTTCTCTACAGGTTTTCCAGTATTATCAACCAAAGAGACCACTCTCCATCCTTGCCAAATATATACTTTGTTCCAAATCTTTGTTATGTCAACTTCAGTTAAATGTCCTCCTTCTTCTCCTATTTCTATCTTTGCCATCAATTTTTTCTTTGCTGTTACCTCTAAGCTTGCAGTTTCTGCTTGCAATGTTGCCGAATAACCATCTTCTCTAGTTAGACCATCAATACTAAAAGTTAAAGGTGGTATTAGTTTATTATCTGAAGATTTGAGCATAAAAGAATATTTTAACTCCTTAAACCTCTGCTCATCTTTTGGCCAGATAATCACTTCAGTAAGATGTGGAACTGTATCACTAACTTCAAACTTGTACTTTGCAATGTTAAAAAGGAACTCTTTTTCGGTAGCAACCTTAGCCTTTTCTTCATTATCAATTTTAAATGTAACTTCTTTTATTAGCCCATCAATAGCAGAGCCAACTTCTACTAAAGCTTCTTTTCCTTCAAAGGCAAATTCAGGATTAGTTCCATCAAAGAGATGATCTTTAAATTCTTTTTTTAGTTCTTTATTTCCATGAAGCATAAAACCATTAATTCCAAACCATTTCATTTCAGATTGTGGAAGGCTAGGCTTTTCTCCACCACCTTGAAGTTGGAATTCCCAAGTAACAGGGGTTGCCAGTCCTGCTTTTGGAATGAACTCAATTTTTACCGAAACAGGAGTGCTAGGATTAACTTGAATATCTTTTATTGTCTTATATTTTAAATTATATGAAACACCTGATCTTGTAAACTCAACTTTTTCACCGTTAACTTTTACCTCATCACACAAAAAGTTATATTCATAAGCATTAATGCCGAATAACATTTTTGCAACGTCTCCATAAACTTTATATAATGGTTTTTCTCCCGTTGCAAGCTTATCTATAAACTCTTCTTTAGGAAGATTGTAATCGTCAGTTATTCCTTCAAAAAATGGGTTAATAGTTTCTTCCACCCCATCCCCTTTTGCAGTAAACTTATAGTTCTTTGCATTGTAT
>CAJPOH010000097.1 GCA_905372205.1 uncultured Treponema sp. | reverse complement strand
ACTTTATACAACTGTGGAAGAAAGCCAACAAAAGCTTTACATCACAACGATAATGAATGTTTTTCCTTCAAACATGCTCTTTGTAAGAAGTAGGACTGTGTTCTTTTTTGCGTTGGCATTTGTCCTCTTGACAGGCATAATTAGGATTTTGCTGAGCATAATGCCTCAAGAAAAAATTGAAAAAGTGTATACAGCTTTTAATGAAAAGCCTAGAGTAGACAGATATTCACATAAGTCATACGAAGTTCCTGCATCTAATCCATACAAAGCTCCTGTACATAACGAAAATGTTGGTAATTTGTCTAATTATGAAAAACCTAATGTAAAAAATGAACATTTAAACGTTTCTTACAATGAAGATCTTCAGCATAACGAGTTTTCTTCTGATGATTTTTCGACTGCAACCACTCCCACTAATTTGACTGAAGAGCCTAGAGGTCTTTATTCTCCAACTACTGGTCTTGGTTGGAAAGAGTATTTGGTTGAAAGATTAGATGCAGAAATCGCACGAGCTACTTCTACAGATCAAGATATGTCTTTTGTAATAATAAAAATAAGAGATATTGATTTTTCTTCTATCAATATGCAACGAATTTCAAGTATTCTTCTTGATACATTTACGTTTAAGGATATGCTTTTTGAATATTCTGACAACATCACATTAGGTTTTGCTGGAATATTACAAGATATGTATATTGATGGTGCTGTAAAAATATGTGATTCGTTATTTTCGAAGATAAAAAAAGAGATATATCTTACAGGACAAGAACCGACTATTGGAATAGGCATAGCAACTAGAGCTTGTAGATTGGCAGATGCGAAGGTAATAATTACTGAAGCAGAGGCTGCAGTGTCTCGAGCATTACAAAATAAAGATGATCCCATTGTAGGTTTTAAACCTAGTGCAGAAAAATATAGACAGCAAGCAATTGAAGAACGTGATTAGGTTTTCTTTAGGAGGTGCAATATGAAAATTGCAATTAATGGTTTTGGTCGAATTGGAAGACTAGTGTTTCAGGCTCTGGTTGACCAAAATTTGTTGGGAAAAGATAAATTCGATGTTGTAGCTGTGGTTGATCTTTCTACTGATGCTTCTTATTTTGCATATCAATTAAAATATGATTCGACACAGGGCAGAATGAAAGCTGATATTGAAGTTAAAAGTGATGACATCCTATGTGTTAACGGTCATGATATCAAGTGTATTTCGGGAAAAGGCTTAAAACCAGAAGAACTTCCATGGAAGGCTATGGGAATTGATGTTGTTTTGGAATGCACTGGTATATATGCTAACGAAGCTTCTTATGGGCATCTTGAAGCAGGAGCTAAAAAAGTAATTATTTCAGCTCCAGGAAAAAGTAAGGATCCAAGTAAACCTATCAAAACTTTTGTTATGGGTGTGAATGAAAATGAATATGATGCTTCAAAACATAACGTTATCTCTAATGCGAGTTGCACTACTAATTGTTTAGCTCCTATAGTTCATGTCTTATTAAAAGAAGGTTTTGGAATCGAAAGAGGACTTATGACAACTGTTCATGCTTATACTGCAACGCAAAAAACTGTTGATGGAGTCTCTCAAAAAGATTGGAGAGGCGGAAGAGCCGCAGGTATAAATATTATTCCATCATCTACAGGGGCTGCGAAAGCAGTAGGAGAGGTTTTGCCTACAACTAAAGGAAAGCTTACAGGTATGTCTTTTAGAGTACCTACTGCCACAGGATCTGTAATTGACTTGACTTTTAGAACAGAAAAAGATACTTCTATAGAAGAAATTGATGAAGCAATGAAAAAAGCTTCTTCTTCATACTTGAAGGGATTTTTATCATATTGCGACGAAGATATTGTCTCACAAGACATTGTTCATGATAGTGCTTCTTCAGTTTATGATAGTAAAGCAACATTGCAAAACAATTTACCCGGTGAAAAACGTTTTTTCAAGGTTGTTAGCTGGTATGACAATGAATGGGGCTATTCAAATAGAGTTGTTGACTTATTAAAGTTTATAACGAAATAGCATTTATAAATAGTTAAAAACCTACAGCTTGCAATAAGCTGTAGGTTTTTTGTGTCCTTTTGTAAAACTTACTCAAACACACTCCTTTTTAAAATAGTTAAAAAGATAAGTGTGTTTCTTCTCTACTCTTGCAATGCTATAACGGGATCTAGCTTCGCGGCCTTTATTGCAGGATAAAACCCAAAAAATATTCCTATGCTAACAGATACAGCAAAAGAAATAATAATACCATTTGTGTTAAGTGAAAAAATAAAATAAGAAGGAAAAGCTTTAGCTACTGCAATATAACTCAAAAAAACCCCAACAACTACACCTAAAGCTCCCCCCAACAAAGTTAGCGTAGCAGATTCTATTAAAAACTGGTTTCTTATAGCTGAATTAGTTGCACCCAAAGCCTTTCTAATACCAATCTCTTTTTTTCTCTCTGTAACAGTTACAAGCATGATATTCATAATACCTATGCCACCAACAAGAAGAGAAATGGCTGCAATGGCTGAAAGAATTAGACTAATCATATTCATCATCTTTGAAAACTGTTGAAACTGCTCTTCTGCTGAAAAAGCCCAAATCACCTCTTCTTTTATTGTGCCATTGGAGCGTTCATTAGCAATTTCAGAAGAAACTTGTTGAATCCTAGTTTTCACCAAACTTGCATCCTCTTGTCTATGAGCTACAACATCAAGGCTTCTCACTTCAAATGGGTTTCCAGCTTGTGAAAGCTGATTTTTATAAAACTTATCATTCACAAAAACAGAATCTGAAGCTCTAACAAACCAATTATCTTTTGGCTTTAATACTCCAATCACTTCAAAACTAAAATTATGTGGAGTTGATTTAGGTCCTACAGATGAAATCTGCAACATCAAAGTTTTTCCAACAGCATTACCTTCAGGAAAAAGTTCTTTTGCAACATTTGCACCTATCAATGCCACTTGAGTGCCATTAGCAAAATCACTAATTGAAAAATCTCTCCCATAATCAATAGAAACTCCTAATGTTTTAAGCTTATTTGGTTCAACAGCAGAAACACTTTTTCCACCAACAGAGAGTTCATTTCTATAAACTTGTGCAGAAAATTCTCTCTCAAAAAATATTTCCTTAATTTCTGGAATCTGTGCCATAACTTTTTGTCTATAATCTTCATCAAAACTTATATATGGTAAATTAGTACCACGATTCCTTCTAGGACTAACAAGAACAACATCCATGCTAAAGTCCTTAAATTGTTCTGCAATACTCACATAGAGTGTGCTTCCTAAAGACGTAGCAATTATAACAGACATAACACCAATCAAAATACCTAAAAGAGAAAGAAGTGTGCGTGTCTTATTTGCCTTAAAGTTACTTAGTGCATTGATAAAATCTTCAAACATTTTTCTTAACCTTATTGTCTTTCCAATTTACTATCTTGATTTTGAAGCATATCCGAAACAATAAGCCCATCTTTTAAGTGGATAGAACGCCTTGCCATAGCCCCTATATCAATATCATGAGTTACAACCACAACAGATGTCCCTTCTTTGTTTATAGAGAAAAAAAGATCTAATACAGAATGTCCTGTCTCAGAATCCAGTGCCCCAGTTGGCTCATCTGCCAATATGAGTTTTGGACGTGTCACCAATGCTCTTGCAATAGCAACACGTTGCTTTTGTCCACCTGAAAGCTCATTGGGTGTATGTTTTAGTCTATCTTTAAGCCCAACTTTTTCAAGTTCTTCTTTTGCTCTTTTTTTTCGCTCATCATAGGCAATGCCTTGATAGCGAAGTGGCAACATAACATTGTCTAAAACATTAAGACCAGGAAGCAAATAATATTGCTGAAACACAAAGCCTATTGTCTCATTACGTAACAACGCCAAATCTTTATCACTCATATCAAGAGTATTAACTCCATCAATCAAAATATCCCCCGCACTAGGGCGATCAAGACAACCAATCATATTCATACAAGTAGACTTTCCACTTCCTGAAGGTCCTAATATTGAAATAAACTCCCCTTCTTTTATATCAAACGAAATACCTCTAAGAGCGTGAACTAAAACCTCGCCAACAGAAAAGACTTTTTGAACATTCTTCATTGAGACTATGCTCCGCTTTTCCATTAAAAGCCACCTTCACCATTATTTGAAATGACAGTTTGATTTTTAAGCTTGAAACCTTCTTCAACACCAGAAGTAAATTTAACAAATCCTTGTATATAAGGAGAGATTTCAACTTTTATACTTTCGGTCTTTCCATCATCTAAGAGCTTATCAACGTAAGGTTGCCCTGCTTCATACCTTATTGCATTCTTATCACAAATTAAAATTTCTTCATCTTCACCCGCAATAATAGAACCAGAAAAAGAATAACCAGGCAAGACACCTTGAGGCGGATTTTCAACTATAATCTTAGTGTCAAGCACAGTGTTTCCTCTTTGTGTGTTTAATCTTGCAATCGCTGGAAAAGCTTGAACTACGCCTTCAACCACAACGCCAGGAACTGCCGAAAAATAGAGATTTGCTTTTTGCCCTACGCTAAGACGATATGCATCAGATTCGGAAACTTCTACAGTAGCCTTCAAATAAGAGCGATCTATTAAAGTACCAAAATTGTCTTGTGCTTTTGCATATTGACCTTGATCCAAATTTAGATTGGCAACAATTCCATCAAATTTTGCATAAACACGTCTATCTTTGAGTTGTTTTGCAAGAAGTTCTCTTTCTTTTTGCATAAGTGTAATTTTCTTTGAAGCACCATTAATTTTTTCTTGCTCAATTGCAAAAACTTGTTTTGCAAGTTGCACTTCTTGGCTTTTAGAATCAAGAGCAAAAAGAAGTTGATCTTTTTTCACTTTATCGCCTTCCTTTATTTTCACAATTTCAACAATACCTTCACCGGGTGATTCAAATTTTTGTTGCTGAGCTGCTTCTATATAACCTGATATCTGTATTTGATTTTTTGAAACTTCTTTTGTAACAGTTATTGGAGGCAACTCAATAATTGCAGAAGTATTTCTTTTTGTGAATTTGGTATAAAAGAAAAAAATAGCAGGCAGTGAAACTAACAATATCAGTATAACTTTTAATTTACCTTTTTTCTTTTTTCTTT
>CAJPOH010000096.1 GCA_905372205.1 uncultured Treponema sp. | reverse complement strand
AAGCAATGCCCGCACAGTGCTTATGGACTAGTCCATTAAAAGATATAGGGTTTCGCCAAAGAGACAATCTAATAATAAAGGGAGATAATCTAGTAGTTCTTTCAAAACTTTTACCAATGTTTAGAAATCGAGTGAAATGTATATACATCGATCCACCATATAACACGGGAAATCGCGATTTTGACTATAAAGACAACCTTGAAGGCGATGTATATATTTCTTACATAAAGAAGCGTCTCATTCTTGCAAAAGAGTTACTAAAAGATGATGGACTTATCTTTATTCAATGTGATGATAATGAAATGGCAGAGATTAGAATTCTTATGAATGATATTATGGGAAAGAAAAATTTTATTGCTAACATTGTCTATCTTAAAGGGAATGCACAAAATAATGCAAAAACAATTCAGAAAAATCAGGAATATATTTTAACATATGCAAAAGATATCAAAACAAACCCAATAAAAAAGATATTGCAAGAAAAAATAGTAAAAGTGTATAAAGACGAAAATAAAAATAAATTCTATTACGAAGGAACTCAGCTCACTATGGGAGGAAGTGAAGCTGGAGAACTAATAAAAAGGCCTAATCTTGGCTATACATTCTATTTTAATCCAGAAACGAAAGACATAAAACCAATAATGGATTATGACAAAACTCTTTTACTCTCTAAAAAACAAGGCATATACAAAGATGATGAAAATTTAATTGCCAAAGGCTATCTACCTATTCGTCCCACAAAAATGGGAAACACGTATGGAAGGTGGAAATGGAGTATAGAAAAAGCTATAAATGAATTAGATAGAATCCTCATAAAGAAAAGCAAAAAAGGATATACAGTGGTGAGTAAAGAATGGGTGTCAAAAACTGATGTGAAAACAAGAGCTGATGGTAGTTTTTATGCTTGCATACAAAAAAACTTGGCTCCTAAGAGCATTATTGACTTTGTTGGTAGTGGTGCAGGAACTACAGAAAATAAAGCACTATTTAATGCAAGAACATTTAGCTTACCAAAACCTGAAAAATTATTATGGCATATAATAAATATTTCGACAGAAAAAGGTGATATTGTCCTAGATTTTTATTTAGGAAGTGGTACAACTTGTGCTGTAGCTCACAAAATGAAGCGACAGTATATAGGAATAGAAAAAGAAAACTATATAAGAACAGTTGCTGTCGCTCGTCTTGTTAAAGTGCTTAAAGGAGAACAAGGAGGTATTTCACGTCTCGTTGACTGGAAAGGCGGTGGCTCTTTTTTATATTGTGAAGTGGGTAGTGAGGAAGAAGGAAGCAAATAATAGTTGTCTACAAGGCAAAAAATACTAGATTGAAAAATACAAAAAAATCTGTTATATAGATAGTGTTATAAAGACTACTTATAGGATATTAGATAATGAAATTTATAAAACGTTGCATATTAAAACTTATGAGTTTAGGCTTTTTTAATTGGCTGTCTGACAAAGCTTTTACAGTTTGGAAATTTCGTCTAGTGCTTGGATATTCTCCAAATTTGAAATCACCTGAAACGTTTAATGAAAAAATCAATTGGCTAAAGTTATATGACCAAAAACTAGAATATCAAACCTACGTGGACAAATATGATGTTAGAGCTTTTATAAAAGAAACAATTGGAGAAGAATATTTAATACCTCTTATTGCAGTTTATTCTTCGCCCGAAGAAATAGAATGGGAGAAGTTGCCTAGTAAATTTGTGTTAAAATGCACAACTGGCTCAGGTGGCAATGTAATTTGCAAAGATAAAACAAAACTAGACACAAAAAAAGAGACTAAAAAGCTAAAAACTTTTTGCAAATATAACTATTACTATGTGAATAGGGAAGCTCAATATAAACACATTATTCCTCGTATAGTGTGCGAAGAATTTATTTCTGAAACTGAAATAACACCTAATGACTATAAAGTTTATTGCTTTAATGGTAAGGCTAAACTATTAGAATTTCATATTGATCGTTTTGGCGGAGCAAATCATACTTGCGATTATTATGATGAAAACTTGAATCGACTAAGCTTTACTTGGGGAACGACACCATCGAGTATAGATTTGCCGTATAGAAAAATTAGTGAAAAAATCATCGAACTTTCAGAAATAATAGCAAAAAATATAAGCCATGCACGTGTAGATTGGTATGTGGTAGATTCAAAAATATATTTTGGTGAGATAACATTACACAATGGTGGTGGTTATGAAAAATTTGATAGTTATGAAGACGACCTTCATCTAGGCTCTTATTTAATATTGCCCGATAAATAACTTCTTATATCTTTTGCATTGTATATTCCTTTGTCAGTTGCGATGCCTTGTATCAATTCAGGCGGAGTAATATCAAAAGCGGGGTATAGTCCTTTCACTCCTTTTTCTGCTACTCGCATAGAAGCAAATTCCAGCACCTCATCCCCTTCTCTCATTTCTATTTTTACGTCGTTTATGCTTTTATGCTTTTTGCTTGGAAAACCTATTGCATAGTATGGAATAGAATAATAAGAAGCGACGATGGCAGTGTTGCACGTGCCAACCTTATTTACAACATAGCCATCTTGAGTGATTACGTCAGTAGCAGTAACAAAGTAATTAATCTTTCTACTTGCCATTAAAGATGAACTGGAGGCATCTGTAATCACTGTAGTTTCAAAACCTAAATCATTTGCAAGGCTTGCTGTGAGCCTTGCTCCCTGCAAAAAGGGGCGTGTTTCTTGGCAAAAAACATTGATTTGCTTGCCTTCTTTCTTGAAAGCTCGTAAAAAACCTCCAAAACAAGTCTCTCCAAAACAATGAGTGAGAACACCTGAACCATCTTTTACAAGATTTGCAAAATGCTCTCCTGCCATTGCATTGGTTTTATAGCGAATGTTATTTAAGTGTATTGCATTTTGTTTTAAGCGTAAAATGATATCTTGACTTGTAGCACCTTTTTCTATTAGTTCATAAAATAAATTGTATTGGCTATTTGCAAGTTCTTTCATAGCGTCTTTTGTTGTGGGACGAGCTTCGGTAATTGCATTTACTGCGTCTTGCATTCCTAAAATGTAGTTCTTTTTGTCTAATTTGCTACACTGCTTTGCTGCTAAAGCTAGTCCCATTGTGCAAGCTGCAAAAGGTCCTCCACTTTGAGTTACCATGTCTTTTATTGCTTTTGCAACGTCTTGGTATGTTTTGCAAACAACAAACCTTTTTTCACGTGGAAGCACACGTCTATCAAGGATTCTTAATTCTCCTTGTTCTTCATCAAACCATGCAACATTTTCATATTGCAATAAATAGCCCATACCTTCATCTTCGCGTTTCTCTAATTCTTGCATAATAAACCTCTTATATATGGATAGCTTATCAAAATTATCCATAAGATTGATAGAATTTAGCTATCGAAAGTTTTTTAATATTGTTGTATCATTGTAGCATGATTTGTTTTAATGTAATACTCTAAGGGGTAAGATGATGAAAAAATGTGTTTTTGTATTTTTGCTTTTTTGCTCTGTTTTATCAGTATTCGCTGAAAAAACAGCTGAAAATACGATTCCTGAAGACACTTCAACAACCGAAACTGAAAAATCTAAAGATTTTAATGATGAGAGTCCTCAAAAAGAAGAAAATAAAGCTAATGAAAAAATAGCAGAAACAGAAGAACAAGAAAAAGATTTTAACATGTTTATCTCAGAGGGGTTTCCCATGCTACACCCTCATGTTTCATATAACGCAGATGAGGCACAGCTTTTAACAGCTTTGTGTGAAGGTCTTTTTATCTACGACCCTCTAACTTTAGAGCCGATAGGAGGAATAGCTGAATCATGGAAAGTTACAGGGGGGAGAACTTGGAGATTTAATATAAGGGAAAATGCCAAGTTTGAAAATGGGGACGCAATAACAGCTACAACATTTAAAGAAGCATGGCTTAATCTCTTATCTCCTGAATTAAATTGTCCTTACGCTTCCTTACTTGACTGCATTGATGGAGTTGCAGACTGGAGATCCGGCAAGCTAAAAAATAAAAACCAAATAGGTATACAAGTTGAAAGTGAGAGAGTTTTAACTGTTTACACAACGTCACCTTGCCAATATCTTCCATTGATACTGTGCCATCATGCTTTTAGTGCTGTCCACCCATCACAATTAAAAGATGTAGCACGTCTTCTCTCAAAAAAAGAATTCAATAGTGCAACTGATGTATTTAAACCAATTTCAAGTGGTCCGTTCAAGATAGAAAAATTTACTGAAGATGAAATACTTTTAGATAAAAATATGGAATATTGGGATAAATCTTTTGTTCGTCTTTCAAAAATTAGGGCATATTTACACTTAAAAGATGAGAATGCGAGTTATAAATTCAATTTAGGTGAACTTGATTGGCTCAACAAAGTTTCTGTTGTTAAAGATATTGCTGATAAGGGAGCAGTTCATGTTAGTGCAATGTTTTCAACAGAATATTTTTTCTTTAGAATAGATAATGGCTCTTCATCGGACGAAAAAATCAGAGAGGCATTACTTTTGTCAATTCCATATGAAAAATTAAGAACACAATATTTGATTCCCGCAACAACTTTAGTTTTCCCGCTAGCAGAATATCCTCATATTCAAGGAGTTGATGAATACAATATTTATAAGGCAAAAAAGGTAATGGAGAATATAAAATTAAACGATAAAAACAAAAAGATAATAATTATATTCCCTGAAAACACTTATTATGAATCGCTTGTTAAAATCCTAGAGGATGCATGGACACCTTTGGGTTTTGTTGTTGAAACAAAAAAGTATAGCCAACATGAATATTATAATGCTATAAAAAAGCCAGGTTATAACTTAGCAGTGTTGTCATGGATTGCAGATTTTGCAGACCCAACATCTTTTTTGGAAATGTTTAGACCTGGTTCAAACATTAATTATACAGCTTGGAATAACACAGAATATGAAAATTTACTTCGTCTTGCAAATGCTGAAGGTGAGATTAAAAATAGGTATAAAAAGCTTGCAGAAGTGGAGCAATTGTTATTAACTTCACATGTGATTATTCCACTCTCGCATAATCCTTCAATCAATGTAATAGACTTATATTCAGTTGCAGGATGGTATCCAAATGCTATAAACATCCATCCATTCAAATT
>CAJPOH010000095.1 GCA_905372205.1 uncultured Treponema sp. | reverse complement strand
AACTAGAAAATGAAAGATTTAAAGTTTTAACACCTAAAGTCCGTCTTTGCTTTAAGCCTAGTAATTCTTTTGTTTTTTACACTCAAAAATACAATCCGCATAGCCATATTCAGCACTATCAAACACACGAGTTATTCGAGAGTTAGTAGAAATTGCCTCATCACAAATAGATTTATAATTGCCACGAGGACAAAGGCATGGAATTTCTTCAATGACGTTTTTTTCTTTATGAAAACTCCCCTCTTTCTCAAGTACTTCAAAATAGTTTTTCCTATCAGATAGACTAGTCATGTACTTTGAATAAAACTCAAGCAAAAAAAGTTCTTCCACACTAGCATCAGAATAGTAAGTTAATTTTTCTAAAACACTTTTGATATAATCCAAATCACTCTTTGCATTTTGCCTAATTGATTTGTCATACTGTGTACCATAAACTCTACAAAGAGTTTCAATTAGTTCTTCTTCACTTTTATATACCAAAACAGGCTTTTCAGTATTGGCTTTTAATGTGCTGGCAAAATTGCGACAAACATCTTCTAAAACATACATCTTGCAAGAGTATAAAATTGGACATTTTTGTGTTGTAAGATATATGAGTGTGCTTTTGATAACATCGCAAAAGCCTGAGCCTTCCCCTTCTTTTCCAAACTTAAAAATATGAGAATCAACTCCCTCAATTGGAATAGGAACTACCCTACAAGCATAAAATAATTCTTCAGGTAGTCCATCTCCAAAAATGCCTACAACAGTGTTAGTACTTAAATAATTTTCAGTACATTCAACGTAAGCATTGCGACGGAGTTCCACCAAAAAGTCTTTGTCAATCTGCATTTTCTTTATTTTCCTAAAAGAGCAGCCCCTATGGCACCTGCATAAACAGCATTTTCGTGTGAAAAGACACTTTTCTTCAATTTCTTTTCTATCTCACTTATAACAAAAGAACTTTTGCTAAAACCACCTGTCAAAAAATATTCATCAGTGGGAGGCTTTCTATTCACTAACGAAACAACTTTTGCAACAATTTGATTGATCACACCCTTTGCAATGTCTTCTCTTGGCGTACCCTTTCCCATCAGCGAAATAACTTCTGATTCTGCAAAAACAGTACATGTAGAAGAAAGATTGATGTCTTTCCCTTCTTTTGCAAAATTAAACATTTCATTTAAGTTTAATCCCAGCCTATTTGCCATAATTTCTAAAAACTTTCCTGTGCCTGCAGAACATTTATCATTCATAATAAAGTCAATAACCTGTCCATCTTTTAAAAGAATAACTTTTGTATCTTGCCCACCAATGTCTATTACAGTTATATCCTTTTTATAAAGAAAGTAAGCACCTTTTCCATGACAGGTAATTTCTGTAACAGTTTTGTCTGCAAAAGGAACACTAATTCTTCCATATCCTGTAGCAGTTACGACAATTTCTTCTCCTTCTACAACTTCTTTTACCCATTCCAAAATATTCTGCCCTGTTTCTTTACTATTCCAGCCAGATGGAACAATCTTTTGGTGCAAAATCTCAACCTTTTCTTCATCCATAACTACTGTCTTACTTGCCGTAGAACCAATATCTATTCCAACATAATACATGGGAAGTCTCCGATTATTTTAGTCTACAATATTTCCATAAAGGCTTCAATTCTGGTTGAAACTTGTCCAGAATCTTCCATCGAATAGTCCGACTCTATGTACATATATG
This sequence comes from uncultured Treponema sp., assembly GCA_905372205.1. Classification (GTDB taxonomy): domain Bacteria; phylum Spirochaetota; class Spirochaetia; order Treponematales; family Treponemataceae; genus Treponema_B. The sequence continues at coordinate 3,432 of CAJPOH010000095.1, read as the reverse complement.
GCTTATTTTTTTTCTCTGAAACAAATTTATTCACTGATGTGGCTTCTATCGCAAAAGTATGGCATGCTTGCAAAACTATTTCAATAACACCATCAACCTCGTATTCATCAATTAAGGAATCCAATTCATTAAAACGTTTTGGGTTTGGACTCATTACAGAACAACAAACATTAAGATATTTTCTTGCAATTGCTTCCATTGGATCAATATTTTCATCTATCAATTCCATCTTTTCTCTAACGCCACTACAATTTTCATAAACTACAATGTCCCCGCCAGCTTTTTCAATTGCCTTTAATATCTTTTCACGAACTCCTATAACTGGACAACCTGTTATCAAAATACGTGGACGTTTTGATTTAGTTCCTTTTAATTCTTTTTCCCATTTTTTATAAATCTCAATTGTTTTAAGTTTTAAGTCAGCATTTCGTTTTTCTCTTTCAAAATTAAAACCAAAGCCTTCTTGAATTGCACTCATATCAGCACCACTCAATGGAATAGGATTAAGGCGACCTAATTCAAAGAAGTTTTTTAAGTTTTCTCTTTCTATATTTCCCATTCTAACTGCATCTCTAAGTTTTTCCTCTGTAATACTCACCTCAAATCTTTTTTCAAGTTCATTTTTAAATTTATAAAGCTCATTTAACCATAACTTAAAAGATGCTTCATCATCATACCTTTGAGGTAATTGCAAAATATAGGTATCTTTGACTTTTCCCATAAGTTCATACATTTTTTTCTTGCCATCACAGGTTGTCTCTCCCACAATTAAATCAGCAAAATAAAAATATGGACAAGTATCACTAACAGCCACGCCATAGCTTGCTTTAATTAAAGGACATAAGTTTTTAGGTAGATCAATTTCTGCATGACGAATTGCATCGTTACTAGAAGAACATAAAGAAACAGGAACGAGTCCTGCAGCGTAGATTATCTCGAGCGGAGTATAAGTGCAATATGCACCAACTACTTTAGCTCCAGACTCTTTCAGGTTTTTCATTTTGAGAAATCCTTCACGTCTTGCCCCTGTAAACTCTTCAAAAGCCTTAGGTAATGGAAATTTTTCTTTATTCATATTTCTTTCCTTAAATAAGAAGAACTAGCAAAACTTATTTCTTTCAGGGTTATCATCATTTTCACATTCCCAAAAGCCTTGTATAGAAAGACCTGTTCGTTTTGAAGTTTCTTCTATTAGGCTTCTATCATCACTTTTATAATAAAGAATGCTAACTCCACAACAAACATCAGCTTGACGCGGAGTTGGGCTAGGTGTGCATTTTATGCCTTGCTTTTTTATTTCAGAATAGAGAGAACAAGCGGTTTTAGAATCTTCAAACAAAACATAATAGTTTTTCATAAGTCTTTAGCTCCTTAAAAAGAGAGGAAACAAAAGCTTCCTCTCTTAAAGACAACTATCTTAGCATTTCAATAAAAGCTCCAATTCTAGTCTTTAATTGCTCTGCATCTTCGTCGGTGTAGTCTGTTTCAATGCCCAAACACGGAATTCCTTCTTTTTTGAGTTCTTTTTCAACAAAATAACCTTCTGTGTCATAGATGTTGCAGAACTTCAAATTAAGGTCAATAACTCCATCAACTTTGTATTCTTTTGCAAGACGAATAATATCTCCAATTCGAGCTTTGTTTGGAGTAAAACATGCACAATTGATGTGTCCTAGATAGCGATTTGTCAGATTATTCACCATCTCGTCCATAGTATTGCCACTTTCTTCAACTAAAGCTTCGCAATAGCGAATGCCTGTACACATTTCCTCACAAACAACAGCACCGCCTGAAGTCTCAATAATATGGTGCATCTTCCAGTTTGGAATAGAAAGCGGGGTACCCGTCAAAAGGATTCTCTTAGTGCCAGCCTTAAAAACACCAACCTTTTCAGCTTTACGCTTTTCAAGTTCATCGCAAAGTTTATTCACCATTGTTGTAAATCGAGTGGGATCATCATAGAATGCAATTTGATGAATAAGTAACACATCTTTTCCCGAAATTGGAATATATTCATTCTTTCTAAAATTGTTTAAGCGTTGCAACGCACGCCTCTTATTGTTTAGAAGAATAATTGCATCTTTTAATGACTTTTCTGTGATTGTGTTTCCTGTGAGTTCTTCAATACGCTTGATGTAATTTTTAATTTCTTTTGCCCATTTTTCATAGTCTTCTGGACGCTTCATTTGTGGAATGTCCATGATATACATAGAAGCGTCTTCTGCCAATATCTCCCATGCTTTTTTCTTGCCATCGCAAGTAGTCTCGCCAGTGAATAAGTCGCATATCCTAAAGAATGGACATGTGCGGTCAAAACGAGCTCCTAGAGAAGCCTTGATTAAAGGGCAAGTCGCCGTAGGTAAGACTTTCTCTCCACCAGGTACCCAAAATTGAGAGCCACTACAAAGCCCTGTTGCAATAGCTCCACCCGCTACAACCACTTCATCAGGCACGTGAATGCAAAAAGAGCCTACAACTTTTCCGCCCTTCTTTTGAAACTCCACAAGTTCCGCTGGTCTTATGCCGTGAATGTCGGCAACAACCATGTTAAAATAGTCCATACCTTCAGGGCGATTGCCTTGAGATAAGAACACATCTCCGAATGCCTGTGGCAACACTGCACAGAGCATATCGTGTGTTTGAAGATCCATCCCCAGATCTTCCCACATCTTTCTGTTATCAGCCATATACATACTCCTAAAACCCTGTCTTATAGAATAATTCTGACAAGGTTTAAAATAACTGATTTAAGTCTTGTGGAAAGAGAGAGGATTTTTTAGTTCATAGTTACCTCACTTTCCACAGATACATCATTAAAGCAGACCTCTGCTTAAAGCCTACGCTTCAACGATTTCATTTCATTATCAAAGTGATGAATAACATATCAAACATCTCCAAAATAAATTAAACTATTCATATTTTCTCTTATAAATATGAATAGCCCAAAATAACTATCTAACAACCAAATAAGTGCCATCCTTGCTAAGCATAAAAACTTCATCGTGTTCAATACTAGAGAACACGCTCGCGTCAAAGGAAGATTCTGTTTCAAGCCTAATTGCAGTGCCACAACTGGAACTCAACTCACGAGGAACGGGAATCATCTTGATTAGCTTTACACCTTCTTTTGCCACACCTTCAAGGCTACGCTTGCAAAGAATAGCCTCATAATGAGTGTGAAAAGTGATGACATATTCTTTTATCATTTAGAAACTTCAATCTTCCAACCATCATCAATAGCTGAAATGACAGTTTTTGCTTTCATATTATTGCAAAAACGCACTACATTTTCTTTTGCTGTTTCGTTATCAACTAGAACACTGAATGAAGTATTTTTTTCAAATGCTTTTTTTGTACGAACCACCGGTTCGGGGCAAGAAAGCCCACGTGCATCAACTTCTATCATAATTTTTCTCCTTATCTATTTATTTT